>NZ_JBFAPH010000233.1:0-9838 GCF_040675635.1 Streptomyces sp. NPDC049577 | reverse complement strand
CCCCGAAGGCGCAGTCGGTCGAGGAAGCGTACGGGCCCCAGGGGGAGTCGTACCCGTGGCAGACCTACTGCCGGATGTTCGCAGGAGCGTAGAGCATGGCGACAACCACCCTGTCGAGGCAGTTCGTCTGGACGGTGCTCCCGGCAGGCCGGGCCGTACCGGTACCCGGCCGGCCGGAGCCGATGGCACTGTTGTCGGTGCTGCTGACACCACGCCTGCTGGGTCCCGGCGGGGACGGCCTGACCGTGACGCGGTTCGGCATGCAGAGCTGGCCCCAGCGCCTGTCCGCACTGCGCTTCGAGGTCCACCGCGCGCAGCGGACCCTCGATTCCCTCTGCGTGCCCTATACGACCGCCGACGGACGGACCGTACAGTTCTCCGTTGCCCAACAGCTGAAGGCTTGGCAGGCCATGTTCGCGGGCGACACACCGGTACGGCCGTACCAGTCGGCCTCCTACGAGGGACGTGACGTCAGGGAGTTCCCCGCATCGGAGGCGGCCCAGGAGATCCGCGGCGTCTACACGGCCACCGCCCGCGCGCACTTCGCGCACCGGGGAGCGGTGCCGGAGACCCACGCCGGCCTGCGGGCCGAGCTGCGGCGCATCAGCGACATGTGGCAGACGACCGTCCAGGGACTGAGCGGCGGACCCGCGGATTCACCGGCGGACCGGTCCGCTCTGGCACGGGCGTACGCCTTCTACCGGCGCGACCCCTCCGAGTTCACCCCACTGAGCCACTCAGTAGGGGTACCGCAGAGCGACTTCCACGACATCGTCGCCCGCCTCGCCGACCATCCCCTGCTGCTGCGGGCCCTCGGTCTGCTGGTGGACCTGGCGGTGCCTGTCTCCCAGCTGGCGCCGGGAGACCCCGCGGAGCTGCGCGTCGTTCCCCGGTGGCCGGACCCGGACCCGAATCCGCCCACCGGCTGGACCGGTGCCGCGCAGCAGGACCTGAGTCCGAGCACGGCCTACCTCCTGGACGGCGAGCGCTTTGTCCCGGCGTCCGTTCCGGGGCCGACCGCCACCGAGTTCGCCAAGGGACTCCTCCCCCTGGCCGGCGCCGGTGTGGCACCTTCCGGCAACCCCCGGTTCGAGCTGATGCCGTTCGACGTGGACGGTGCCGCCCTGCGCATGGTCGGCGCCGCGGTGTCGGACACGGCAGCCTCCTCGTCCGGCGCCGACTCTGCGACCGGAGCCCTCCCCACCCTGCGTTCGATGGGGTTCGCCCTGGTCGAACGGGACCGTGAGGCGGAGCACGGCAGGCAGTTGCAGAGGGCGCACCAGCGCGCGAGCGTCAGCGGCCTCCTCTCCCCCGCGCTCTCCGCGGACTCCCTCCTGGGCGGGTACCGGGTCGACATCCTCGATGTCGAGACCGGCCGCTGGTACTCGCTGTGCCAAAGGCGGGTGCGGTACACGATCGGCGGCGTGCCGATCGGTCAGGGGGCGTCCGGTGATGGTGCGGCCGGGCTCCTCGAAGAGGGGTACCTGCGGCCCGCTCCGCTGACGACGGGCGCCGACGCGGACGATGCGCTGTTCATCCACCAGACGGTGGCGCGGTGGGACGGCTGGAGCCTGGTCGCACAGCGGCCGGAGAGGGTCATGGACACGGGTGACAGTCTGCCGACGACGCCTCCCTCGCAGCCGTTCGAGGTGGAGGTCGCGTGCGAGCCCGGCTCCTTGCCAAGGTTGCGGTTCGGCTCCGACTACCGCCTGCGCGTCAGGATCGCCGACCTCGCCGGCGGCGGACTGCGCGGCGACGAGACCGGTCCCGGCGACCAGCAGACCGACGTCTTCACCCACCACCGGTACGAACCGCTCTCGCCGCCGGAGATCCTGCCGACCCGTGCCTTTGCCGACGGCGAGGGCCAGGACCGCATGGTCGTCCGCAGCGACCGCGCCACATCGGCGAGCGACTACGCGGCACAGCACGGCTACCGCGCCTACGACCTGCGCCAGCTCCTCGCGCCGCAGTGCTCGCTGGAACTGGCGGAGCAGCACGGCCGGTTCGACGCGGCCATGGGCCCGAACACCCCGGCCTCCGAGGTGAACAGACTCTTCGGGGTCGCCAAACGAGCGGACCGCGAGGTCCGGGACATCCCCGGAGCGGTCGTCGTCGGAGCCGAGGCCGGCACGGACACGCCCCCCTACACGACCGTCCCCGAGGACGGTGTCGTGACTCCGTGGCTGGCCGATCCGGGGAGCACGCACATCGCCCTGAACGCCCGGCCCCGGCCCATCGACCCGGACACCGGAACCCCCGGTGAGATCCAGAACCTGGCCAAGATCGCCAAGTGGCGGGGCGACTGGCCGGCCTTCAGCCCGGTGGCGCTGCGTCTGGAGGCAGCGACGAAGGGCTGCAAGGTGACCCGGTCCAACGACCACCGCCTCGTCACGGTGGCGCTCGGCCCGGCGGAACAGGTGACGTTCGACATTCCGTCCTGCCCGAAGACCGCGGACGTCCAGCTCTTCGGCATCGCGATCTGGCTGGGCATAGACCCCCACGACCCCGACACGTTCCAGCACATCGTCCAGGGGGAGAACCGTCTGGTCACACCGCCCAGGACGGTCACCCTCGTCCATGCCGTGCAGCGGCCCCTGCGTGACCCCGGTGGACGGCTGACGGCCGATCGGGGGGCCGGGGACACCGACGCCGTCCTCCAGACCGGCGGGCTGCTGATCGACATACCGAGTACCGGGCGCCTCGACGTCGGCGCTGAGTGGACCGATCAGGAGGACGCCCCACCCGCGCGGCCGGCCCCGCAGAAGCGGCAGGCGCACATCGGGTCGTACGACGTCCAGCACCTGCCCCTGTACCAGGCGCTGCCGGAGATCCGGCAGGAGTTCGGCGACACCCGCCACCGTCTCGTCACCTACACCCTCACGGGGGTGTCGCGCTTCCAGGACTGCTTCGAGCGGGCCCTCGCGGCGGACCCCCGCGCCTGTCAGGCAACCGGGGTGCTGGAGGTCACGCACGTGCCGAGTTCAGCGCGGCCGCCCACCCCGGGCTTCCAGTACGCCGTCCCTACGTTCCGCTGGACCGAGACCGCCGACGGACAGTCGCTCACCCGGTTGCGCCAGGGCGGCGGGCTGCGCGTCTTCCTGGAACGCCCCTGGTTCGCCTCCGGGGACGACGAGGCGCTCGCCCTGCTCGCCTGGCCCAACGCCTCGGCGCCCGACGACGCGCTCCGGTACGTCTGTGTCGCGGGACGGGACCCGGTCCGGGACACGGGATCGCCCCCCGCCGTCCTCACGCCGGGTCAGTTCAACGGACCGTCGGCCGGCACCGAGGTGACCCTGCCCGAGCTGCAACGGACACTGACGGCGATCCCGTACGCGGTCCAGTACGACGAAGAGGGCGACCGGTGGTACGCCGACATCGATCTGTCCCCGGTGGTCGCCTCCTCCTACTTCCCGTTCGTCCGGCTCGCCCTGGCCCGCTTCCAGCCGTACACCATGGCCGGTGTGCCCTGCGTGTCGGCCGCGGTCCGGACGGAGCCCCTCCAGCTTCCGCCGCACCGCCGGCTCACCGTCACCCGTGCGCCCGGGCAGGCGACCGTGTCCGTCGACGGCCTCGGGCCCGGTACCGCGCCGAACGTCGTCCGCACCGAACTCCAGGTGCTGAACGCCCCACACGCGGCGGCTCCCCCACCACCGGGTGCCGCCGATCCCGGCGGCTGGACCACGATCTCCAGCACCACTGCCGCACTCCAGCAGAGCCGCGTCCTGACCCTCCCCGACAGCGGGGGGCGCCCCCTGCGCATCGTCGTCCAGGAGTTCGAGACCAGCCCGACGGCCGCCGACGGAACGGGACGGCTCGTCTACGCCGACATCGTTCCCCTCGGGCCGTGACGACGTACCCGGGGAACCGACCAGCCTTGGAAGGGGCCTTGACATGGTGGTACCCGTATTCCAGATGTTTCCCGACACCGCTCCCCTCCAGCTCGCCTACCACGCGACGAGCGGGCTGGTCCCCTTCACCGTGCCCGACGACGCCTCGGACATGTACCTGCGCCTGGTGGCGCTGGGACCCGGCTGCGAATCGCTCGGCGGGGCGGCCCCGAGCATCGAGGTGCGGGCGGGCCAAGGGGAGATCGCGGCCGTACTGCGCGATCCCGGCAAGGGGTCCGTCTCCGACGAGTCCGGAAAGCAGGTCGCGACGGCCTCCTGGACGCGTGAGCCCAACGACATCTTCCTGATCCATCTGGAAATCCTCGACAAGAACCGCCGTCCGTGGCGGCTGCGGATCACGAACAACGATCCGGAAGAGCTGGGTTTCGTGTGGGTGGCCTCGGAAGAGGCCGACAGCACGCGTCAGCCACGGGCCGCCATGAACACCATCATCAATCGGACAGTGCTGCCCAGTGTGGCTCCGGAGGACATCACGCTGACCGTCGCCAACATAGGAACGGCGTCGCTGACGTTCAGCGATCCGCCGGGGAAGGACCTGGGTCTCGGGTTCACCCTGAAGTCGCTGCCCTCGCACATCGAATCGAACAGCTGCGGGACCTTGGTCATCGGAGTCAGTCCCTTCTCTGCCGCGCCCTTGACCGGCGGGAGTCACACCCGCAGCGCAACGTACGTTCTGGCCTGCAACGACCTCGATGCGAGCGACAGGACGCTTTCGCTTTCGCGGTACGACAAGGCCGGGAAGGAGTCGACAAAGGAAAAGGAGTCGAAGGACAAGGAGAAGGACGGCAAGGACAAGGAGCACAAGGACACCCCGCTCGAGCTCATGAAGGCACCGGTGCCGACCGGTTCCGGGTTCGGCGGCGATGAGCCGGGCATCGCCGACCGGTTGGCGGAGCTCGAGCAGCAGGTCGCCCGGCTCACTCATTTCATCCACCAGGATCTGCGACCCGATCTGTCGCAAAGCGCCATGGCCTACGAGAACCCGGCCGTCGACAAGCAGAACGAGGGGTGAACGGCCCCATGTGGCTGGTCCTGTGCGAGCCCGGCGACCGTGCCGGTCAGTGGGCCTACGCCGGCCTGCGAGAACGTGGCCTGGAGCCCTTGGAGCTCGTGTCGCCGCAGGCACTCGTCCACGCGAGGCGCTCCGCGCACCGCGTCGGCGTGGACGGCGCAAGCTTCGAGATCGGTCTGGCGGACGGCCGTACCCTCGTCAGCGGTGACGTCGAGGGCGCGCTCAACCGGTTGTCCTCTGCGCCCGTCGAGCGCCTCGCCTTCGCGACACAGGCCGATACCTGCTACGCCATGGCGGAAATGAGCGCTCTCCTGCTCAGCTGGCTGACGTGCATCGCCCCGGTCACGGTCAACCGCCCCTCCTCCCTGGGCCTGTCCGGCACCTGGCGCTCGGCCGCGGAGTGGAACGCGCTCGCGGCAAGGGCCGGGCTGCCGGTGTCATCGTTGTCCCTGTCCAGTCGCCCGGTGCCCGCGCCGCCCGCGGACCCGGCGACCCACACCGTGGTGGTGTGCGGGGAGCAGGTCTTCGGCGACGTCGAGACGGGCGACCTGGCCCGGGCCTGCACGCGGCTCGCACGGCTGGCCGACACCGACCTGCTCGGAATCGACCTGCGCCGCGGCGGCCGGCACCGGGCCCACTTCGCCGGAGCGAGTCTCCTGCCCGATCTCCGCATCGGCGGCAGCGCCCTCATCGCGTGCCTGCACGAGCGTCTCACCGGGGTGCCGACGGAGACGGAGCCGAGATGATCGTCATCTGCGGTATCCCCAGCGAGCCGCCGATCGCCGCGGTCACCGACGCACTCGGCGACCTCGGCCTGCCCCACACCGTGCTGAACCAGCGGCACTTCCTGGACACGCCACTGGACCTGGAGGTCGACGGCACCCGGGTCCGGGGACGGCTGCGCGCGGACGGCCGGTCCGTCGACTGCTCCACGGTGACCGGCATCTACACCCGGCTCATGGACTGGCACGTGCTGCCCGAAGTACGCGAGACGACCGACGCCGACGAGACCCTCCGCCGCTGTCAGTCGTGGCACGACGTGCTGGGCAGCTGGATCGAGATCGCGCCGGGCTGCGTGATGAACCGCACCGCCGCGACGGCCACCAACCAGTCCAAGCCGTACCAGGCCCAGCTCATCCGCCGAGCGGGGTTCGCCGTACCCGAGACCCTCGTCACCGACGACCCCGGCCTCGTCCGTGATTTCCGGGCCCAGCACGGCCGGCTGATCTACAAGTCGATCAGTGCGGTACGGTCCGTCGTCCATTTCCTCGACGACGAGGCCCTCGACCGGCTGCCGCTCGTCCGCCACTGCCCGGTACAGTTCCAGCGCTACGTCCCGGGCACCAACGTCCGGGTGCACGCCGTGGCGGGAGAGCTGTTCGCCACGAGGATCGAGACCGACCGGGTGGACTACCGCTACGCCCACCGCGACGGCGGCCGGGCGGAGCTCACCCCATGGCCACTGCCCGACGAACTGGCCGAACGGTGCACGGCCCTCGTCACCCGCCTGGGACTGACTCTCGCCGGCATCGATCTGCTCCTGGCCGACGACGGCGAGGTCTACTGCTTCGAGGTCAATCCGAGCCCGGCCTTCAACTTCTTCGAGGCCCACACGGGCCAGCCGATCGCGCGTGCCGTCGCGCTCGCGCTCGCTCGGGGAGACGGCGGCCCGCCCGTCAGCCGACCGGCAGTCCCTTCGGTTCCTTGACCCGCTTCATGATGATCTGCGAGTTGACCTCCGTGATCCCGGACAGCGCCGTGAGGCGCTCGATCCACAGGCGCTCGTAGGCCGTGAGGTCGGCGACCGCGATGCGGAGCAGACAGCCCGGGCTGCCGAAGAGGCGGTAGGCCTCGATGACGTCGGGGATGTCCTGGAGGGCGGCCTCGAACGCCTCGACCGCCTCTCGGTCCCGTTTGACCTCGACGGAGACCAGGACCTCGAAGCTGCGTCCGACCGCCTCGGGGTTGATCACCGCCCGGTAGCCCTGGATCACGCCGTCCTGTTCGAGCTGACGGACGCGCCGCATGCACGGGGAGGCGGTCAGACCGACGCGTTGGGCGAGTTCCTGGATGGTCAGGCGGCCGTCGTTCTGGAGCTCGCGCAAGATATTTCTGTCGATCGCGTCCATGGCGCGATTATCCACCACGGTTTCCGGGCCGGCCCGCCCAAACAAGCGATCCAATTGCGTTCGATTCGTCCTATTGTTGCCCCCTGCCGGGCCGCCCGCACCGGGGGCGGCTGCAACGATCTTGAGAGGGGCGAAGCCGGACATGGGTCAGGTCGTCGTCATCAGCACGGGCGGGACGATCGCCAGCCGCTGGCAGGGGTCCGGGTTCGCCGCCGACGCGCGGGGCGGGGACGTGCTGGCCACCTCCGCGGTGCCGGACGGCGTGACCGTGCGCGTCGTCGACCTGATGAGCGTGAACAGCGCCCGGCTCACCACCCGCGACCAGCTCGCCCTGCTGCACGCCGTGCACGAGGTGCTCGCCGACCCCGCCGTGGACGGCATCGTCGTCACCCACGGCACGGACACGCTGGAGGAGTCGGCCTTCCTCCTCGACCTCCACCACGACGACCCGCGGCCCGTCGTCCTCACCGGCGCCCAGCTCCCGCTCGAGGCGCCGGACGGCGACGGCCCGCGCAATCTCCGCGACGCGCTGCTGACGGCGGGCGCGGAGGCGGCGCGCGGTCTCGGTGTGCTGGTGGTCTTCGACGGGCAGGCGCACGCCGCCCGGGGCACGATCAAGGTCCGGACGCTGGCCGCCGACGCGTTCGCCGACCCGTCCGGCACCCCGGTGGCGGACATCGAGGGCGACCGCTTCCTCCTCCGGCGGCGGCCCGGGCGTCCCGAGCCGCTCCCCCTGCCGCCGGCCGCCGGGGCCCTCCCCCGGGTCGACATCGTGATGCACCACTGCGACGCGGACCCGCTGCTGTTCAACGCCGCGGTCGAGGCCGGGGCCCAGGGCATCGCCCTGGTGGCGACCGGCGCGGGCAACGCCACCCCCGAGGTCGCCGCCGCCGTCGGGGCGGCCGTGGCCCGCGGCGTCCTCGTCGCCGTCACCACCCGGGTCCCCGAGGGCCCGGTCGCGGAGATCTACACCCAGGGCGGCGCCGTCGACCTCGCCGCCGCCGGAGCGGTGCTGACCGGCACGCTCCGCGCCGGGCAGGCCCGGATCGCCGTGCTCTCCGCCGTGCTCTCCGCCACCGACCCGGCCGAGCGCAAGCGCCTGCTGTGCCACGCCCTCGGCAGCACCGAAGCGGCCACGGTCTGACCGCCCTCCTCCCCTCCCCACGTACCTGATCGGATCCCCCATGTCGGTCCCCGTCCCCGGCCCGTACCGCACCGAACACGACCTCCTCGGCGAGCGCGACGTCCCCGCCGGCGCCTACTACGGCGTCCACACGCTGCGCGCCGTGGAGAACTTCCCCATCACCGGCACCCGGATCTCCGCCTACCCGGACCTCGTGACCGCCCTCGCCTCCGTCAAGCAGGCGGCCGCGCTCGCCAACCGCGACCTGGACCTGCTCGACGACCGCAAGGTCGGCGCCATCGTGGAGGCCTGCGAGGAGATCCGCGCGGGGCGGCTGCACGACCACTTCGTCGTCGACGTCATCCAGGGCGGCGCCGGCACCTCCACCAACATGAACGCCAACGAGGTCATCGCCAACCGGGCGCTGGAGATCCTCGGCCACGAGCGGGGCGAGTACCGCCACCTGCACCCGCTGGAGGACGTCAACGCCGGGCAGAGCACCAACGACGTCTACCCGACCGCGGTCAACCTCTCCCTCCAGCTCGCCGCCGCGCGCCTGCTGGAGGCCATGGACGTGCTGCGCGAGGCGTTCGCCGCCAAGGCCGCGGAGTTCGCGGACGTCCTCAAGATGGGCCGCACCCAGCTCCAGGACGCGGTGCCCATGACGCTGGGCCAGGAGTTCGCCGCGTACGCGGTGATGCTGGCCGAGGACCGGGCGCGGCTGGCCGAGGCGTGCGCGCTGCTCCGGGAGATCAACCTGGGCGGCACCGCCATCGGCACCGGCCTCAACGCCCACCCGCGGTACGCGGAGCTGGCCTGCCGCCACCTGAGCGCGATCACCGGCATCCCGCTCACCGTCGCCGGCGACCTGGTCGAGGCCACCCAGGACATGGGCGCCTTCGTCCAGCTCTCGGGCGTGCTCAAGCGGATCGCCGTCAAGCTCTCCAAGACCTGCAACGACCTGCGCCTGCTCTCCTGCGGCCCGCGCGCCGGGCTCGCCGAGATCAACCTGCCGCCCGTGCAGGCGGGTTCGAGCATCATGCCCGGCAAGGTGAACCCGGTGATCCCCGAGGTCGTCAACCAGATCGCCTTCGAGGTCATCGGCAACGACGTCACCGTCACCTTCGCCGCGGAGGGCGGCCAGCTCCAGCTGAACGCCTTCGAACCGGTCATCGCGCACAGCCTCCTCAAGAGCCTCACCCACCTGCGGGCCGGCTGTCTGACGCTGGCCGAGCGGTGCGTCACGGGCATCACCGCCAACCGCGAGCACCTGGCCCGCCTCGTCGAGCAGTCCATCGGCCTGGCCACCGCGCTCAACCCGCACATCGGCTACGAGCAGGCCACCGCCGTCGCGCAGGAGGCGCTGACCACGGGCGCGGCCGTGCACGACCTCGTCCTGGCCAAGGGCCTGCTCACCCAGGACGAGCTCCGCACGATCCTCCACCCGGACAACCTCGCCCGCCCGCACGCCCGGGCCGCGGCGACCATCACCTCCTGACCGGACCGGTCAGCACAACCAGCCCGATCACACGAACCAGAAAGAAGAAGAATTCCCATGGCAACGGCGCCTGGCGTCTCGTACTCGATGACGGTCCGGCTGGAGGTTCCGGCCGGTGGGACCGCGGTCAGCCAGCTGACCACGGCCGTGGAGTCCTCGGGTGGGTCG
>NZ_JBFAPH010000232.1:0-9918 GCF_040675635.1 Streptomyces sp. NPDC049577 | reverse complement strand
GCACGGCCCCGGCGACGACGACCCCGCCGCGTACATCATGTACACCTCCGGATCGAGCGGCCGACCCAAGGGCGTGGAGATCGCGCAGTCGAGCATCTGCAACTTCCTCGACGTCGTCCCCCTGGTGTACGGCGTCCGGCCGGACGACCGGGTCTACCAGGGCATGACCGTCTCGTTCGACTTCTCCATCGAGGAGATCTGGCCGACCTGGGCGGTCGGCGCGACGCTCGTCGCGGGGCCGGCCGGCCCCGGTAGGTTCGGTGCCGAGCTCGCCGACTTCCTGGAGGAGCACGGCGTCACGGTGCTGTACTGCGTGCCGACGCTGCTGGCGACGGTCCCCCGGGAGCTTCCGCGCGTCCGCACCGTCGTCGTCGGCGGCGAGGCGTGCCCCGCCCGGCTCGTCGAGCGGTGGAGCCGGCCGGGACGCCGCATGCTCAACACCTACGGGCCGACCGAGGCCACCGTCACCGCGACCTGGGCCGAACTGCTGCCCGGCCGGCCCGTGACCATCGGCCGGCCGCTGCCCACCTACACGGCGGTGCTGCTGGACGAAGAGCGCCGGCCGGTGCCCGACGGCACGGTCGGCGAGATCTGCCTCGGCGGCCCCGGCGTGGCCCGCGGCTACGTCGGCCGGCCGGACCTGACGGCCGAACGGTTCGTGGAACACCCGCTGGCACCCCCGGGCGGCAGGCTCTACCGCACCGGGGACCTGGGCCGGACGACCCGCGACGGGGAGATCGAGTACCTGGGCCGGGCCGACGCCGAGGTGAAGGTCCGGGGCTACCGGGTGGACCTCGGCGAGATCGACAACGTGCTGCTGGAGGACCCGGGCGTGGCCGAGGCGGTCACGGCGCTGGTGCCGGCCCCGGACGGGAGCGGGGCCGGCGGCGAGCTGGCCGCCTACGTGGTGCGCGCGCCGGGCGGCGCGAACGGGGGCGACGGGCCGGACGGGGACATCGATGCGCGCCTGCGCGCCAGTCTGCGGCGCAGGCTGCCCGCGTACATGGTGCCGTCCTTCCTGGACGTCCTCCCCGAACTCCCGACCATGCCCAGCGGCAAGGTGGACCGCGGCCGGCTCCCCGCCCCGGCCGGCCGGCGCGCCATGACGGACGGACCGGTGGTGGCCGCCGGGGACGAGCTGGAGGCGCGGGTGCGGGAGGTGTGGGCGGAGGTGCTCGGCACCGAGCCCGGGTCCCTGTCGGTCGAGGCGGACTTCTTCGCCGGTCTCGGAGGTCACTCCCTGCTCGCGGCCCGGGTGGTGTCCCTGCTGCGTGCCCGCGGCATCGGCGAGAGCGCGACGCTGCGCGACCTCTACGCCGAGCCGACCGTACGCGGCCTCGCGGCACGGCTGCGCGGCACGGCGGAGGCGGTGGGGCCGCCCGCGCCACCTCGCCCGGAGGCGATCCGTCACAGCGGCCGCCGCATCGCGGCCGCGGGGGCGTGGCAGGCCGGCGTGCTCTATCTGCTGCTGCTCCTGCTCACCCTGCCACTGGCCTGGACGTACGACCGGTCCGGCGGCAGCATCCCGGACGCGGTCCCGGTGGGGCTGGCGGTCGCGATGCTGCTCGGCTACCTCGGCGTGCGCTGGATCGTGCCGGTGGTGCTGGCCCGCCCGCTGGCCGCGGGCATCCGGCCGGGCCGCTACCGGCTGTGGGGCCCGACGTACCTGCGGCTGTGGGTGCTCGACCTGGTGCTGGCCCTCGGCCCGCTGCGGCTGCTGAGCGGCTCGCCCATGATGGGCCCCTATCTGCGGCTGCTCGGCGCGCGCGTCGGGCCGCGCACCACGATCGCCACCGGGCTGGTCTCCCTGCCGGGCATGGTGCGCGTCGGCGGTGACGCCTCGGTCGGTTACGGCGTCACGCTGCATCCGTGGCGGGTGGCGGACGGCTGGGTGACCGTCGCTCCCGTCGAGATAGGCCGGGGCGCCTGTGTGGGGGCCAACGCCGTTCTGGAACCCGGCGCCCGGCTGGGGAACGGGGCCGGGCTCGGCGAGCAGTCGGTGCTCGCCCGGGGCGAGGCGGTGCCCGCCGGGGCTCGCTGGGCCGGGTCGCCGCCGGGGCCGGTCGACGCCCTCGCCCCCGACGTCGAGGCGATGCTGCACGACGGCGAGGAGCCGGGGCGGTGGCGGGTGCGGCATCTCGCCGCCGCACTGCTCGGCCTGGTGCTCCTGGAGGCGGCCGCACTGGCGATGCTGCTGCCGGGGCTCGCGCTGGTGTGGTGGACATGGACCCGGTGGGGCCCGCCCGCCACTGCCGCCGCCACCGCGCTGTCCGGTCCGGTGTTCGTGCTCACCGTCTGCGGCGTGGTCGCCCTCGGCAAGCGCCTCGTGCTGTCCCGGGCACCCGCCGGGATCCATCCGGTGCGCTCCTCGCTGGGCGTGCGCAAGTGGGCGGCGGACAAGCTGCTGGAGACCAGTCTCGGGGCCACCAACTCGCTCTACGCCACGCTGTACACGGTGCCGTGGCTGCGGCTGCTGGGCGCCCGGGTCGGCCGGGGGGCCGAGGTGTCCACGGCCGCGCACCTGGATCCGGACCTGCTCTCCCTCGGCGACGGCAGCTTCGTGGCGGACATGGCCACCGTCGGCGCGGCCTCCTTCGCGGCCGGGCGCGTCTCGTTCGGGCCCACCGAGGTGGGGCGGCGCGCGTTCGTCGGCAACGCCGCGTGCGTGCCGGCCGGTACGCGGACGGGGCCGGAGTCCCTGGTCGGCGTGGGCACGGTGCCACCGAGGGACGGCGTGCCCGGCGGCACCTCGTGGCTGGGCTCGCCCGCGATGTATCTGCCGGTCCGGCAGCGCAGCGGCTCGTTCCCCGAGGAGCTGACGTTCCGGCCGACCCGCGGGGCCGTGGTCCACCGGCTGGGCGTGGAGTTCCTGCGCGCCACGATGCCCGCGGCGGTCCTGACGGCGGGCGCCGTGCTCTACCTGCTGGCGCTGACCGGGGTGGCGCACCGGGCGGCCGCTCCCGTGACCGTGCTGCTGTCCCCGGCCCTCGCGGTGGGCGCGGGACTCGCGGTGATCGCCTACTGCGCGGCGGTCAAGCGCCTGGTGGTCGGGACCTACCGGCCGCGCGTCGAGCCGCTGTGGGCCCGTTTCGTGCGGCGCACCGAGTTTGTCACCGGTCTGTACGAGGCCGCGGCGGTGCCGGCCGGGGTGGGAACCCTGGTCGGCACTCCGTTCCTGCCGCCGGTGCTGCGCCGGTTCGGGGCCCGCGTGGGCCGGCGGGCCTGGATCGGGACGACCTATCTCACCGAGTTCGACCTGGTGGAGGTGGGCGACGACGCGGCGGTCGGCACGGGCGTATCGTTGCAGACGCATCTGTTCGAGGACCGCGTCATGAAGATGTCGCGGGTCACCGTGGGGTCCGGGACGAGCATCGGCACCCGGGCGGTCGTCCTCTACGACTCCGAGGTCGGCGAGGGCGTCTGGCTGGAGGCGCTGTCCCTGCTGATGAAGGGCGAACGCCTGACGCCGGGCACGCGGTGGGGCGGCATCCCGGCCCAGGGAATGGCCGGCCCGCCCGCAGGTTCCCGCGCGAGCTCCCCGGCGCCCCCGACGATCCGGTAAGGCGGTACCGACCGTGTCTCCCCGATTCCTCGACGCCCTGCGCGGCCGGACGTCCGGCGCGCGGAGCGCCCCCTTGCCGGACCCCGGGCGGCGCCCGCTGGCGCTCGTCTACCGGGGACCGGCCTCGCTGCCCGGCTGCCCGGAGGCGGTGGCCGAGCTGCTCGCCGCCGGCCCCTGGGACCTGGACGTCCGCTACACCGGGCCGCGCGAGGAGGTCCCGCTGACGGCCGAGGCGCTGTCCCGCGCCCTGGTGTACGCGCAGCCCGGCGGCGGTTCGCTCGATCCCGCCTACCGCCGTCTGCGGCGGGAGGCCGAGGTGATCCGCGGCTACGTCCACGGCGGCGGCCGCTACCTCGGCTTCTGCCTGGGCGGCTATCTGGCCGGCTTCGACCCGGGCCTCGGCATGCTGCCCGGGGACACGGACCAGTACATCACCACGCCCGGCGCCACGGTCGACCACGAGAAGGACACGGTCGTCGACGTGGTGTGGCGCGGGCAGCCGCGCACCGTGTTCTTCCAGGACGGACCGCACTTCATCCTCGACGCGGGGGCGGACGCGAAGGTGCTGGCCACCTACCCGAACGGGACGGTCGCGGCGCTCGTCACCTCCTTCGGGACGGGCCGTCTCGGGGTCGTCGGGCCCCACCCGGAGGCGACCGACGAGTGGTTCACCGACGCCCGTCTCCCCGTCCAGCGCACGCGCGACCTCGGCCTGGACCTCGCGGCCGCGGTGCTGGACGACTGACCGGACGGCCCGGTCCGCGTCAGCCTGCCGCCTGCGCGGCCAGGCGCGCCTCGATCTCGTCCGCCCCGGCGTGGCCGACGGCGAGGACGGCGACCCGGTCGCCGTCGACGGCGAGCAGCGTCGGGAAGCCCTGGACGCCCAGCTCGGCGGCGCGGCGGAAGTCGGCGCGGGCGGCGGCCCGGGCCCCCGGAGCGGCGAAGGCGGCGGCGACGGCGTCCCCGTCCAGGCCCGCGCGCCCGGCCACGAGACGGTAGGTCTCCGGGTCGGACAGGCTCAGGCCCTCGACGTAGAAGGCCTCCTGGAGGTCCCCGGCGAGCCGCGCGGCGAGCGCGGGGGCGGCCTCGCGCAGGGCGGCCGTACCGCATGCGGCGGCCTCGGAGTCCATGACGAAGGAGCCGTCGGCGATCAGCCGTTCGTAGGCCTCCCCGAACACGGCGCCCGTCAGCTCGCTGATCTTGGCGTTGGCCCCGCGGACGTATCCGAACTCGCGGATGGGCACCCGGCGGGGGCCGGTGAACAGGCCGCCGGAGACGACCTCGACGGGCAGCTCGGGGTGGCGGCGGGCGATCTCGGCCAGGGTCGGCGAGAAGCCGTGGGACCAGCCGCAGTAGGCGTCGAAGACGTAGACGAGCTTCATGGGGATCTTTCGGTCGTACGGAGCCCGCGCGGGCTGCGCGGCATTCACCTGCTGCAACAGTATCTGAGCGGTCAGGTATTCCTCTGCTCAGCGCAGGCGCGGGAGCGCGTCGCGCGCGGCGTGGCTGAGGATGCGCAGGTCCTCCGTGAACCGCTCGCGATGCTCGGCGGGCAGCGGCTCCAGGAAGTGGCGGCGGATGTTCTCCACGTGGACCCGTGCCGCGCGCACCACGGTCTCCTCGCCGAGCGGCGTCAGCCGGACCAGCCGCCCCCGGCGGTCGTGCGGGTCGGCGTCCCGGGCCACCAGCCCTGCCGCCTCCATGCGGTCGACGAGCCGGGTCACGCCGCCGGTGGTCAGCACCCGCTCCTGGGCGACGGCCCGCATCGGCAGTCCGGACTCCCCCGCCCGGCCCAGGATGAGCAGCACCTCGAACACCGGATGGCTGATCCCGCACTCCTCCTCGATCGCCCGGCCCAGGATGTACTCCAGCCGGTTCGCGGCCCCCTGCAACCGCCCGAAGGCCAGTACGAGGCCGTCGTTGGCCGCCTGTTCGGCCGTCTCGATCCCTCTGCCGCCGTCCGCCACCTGACCCGGCCCCTCTCCGCGCTGCCGATCCGGCGCCCCT
This sequence comes from Streptomyces sp. NPDC049577, assembly GCF_040675635.1. Lineage (NCBI taxonomy): Bacteria > Bacillati > Actinomycetota > Actinomycetes > Kitasatosporales > Streptomycetaceae > Streptomyces > Streptomyces sp. NPDC049577. The sequence goes on along the minus strand of NZ_JBFAPH010000232.1, from coordinate 4,349 downwards.
CGCGCCGCCGACGAGCCTACGGGGCGCCGGCGGCGGGCACGGCGGGGCGGGGCCCGCGCTGTGCGGCCGGACTTTCAGCGCAACTCGGCCGCGATATCGCCGGAAGGCTTCTCTTCCGCCGGATTCCCGGAAGAATCACGGCGTCGCACGGAATCCGCCGTGCAGGGGAGGGGATCTCATGGACGCGTACCGAAGACTGAGCCGGCGAAATCTCTTACGCGCCGGACTGGGGGCCGGAGCGGCCGCCTGGGCGACGCAGTTGCCGGCGGCCCGTGCCCTGTCCGGGCCGCTGCCGCTGGAGCGGGCCGCCTGGGCCGCGCCGGCGGCGGCGCAGGGGGTGTTCCCGGACTGGGCGAGATTCGCCCGGCTGGCCGACGGCACGTTCGACGAGGACGCCGACCCGGCCCGCGACATGCAACCGGTGATCAATACGCTGAAGGCACAGAACGTCAGCGTGATCGAGCTCGACACCATTCTGTCGAACTGGATCACGGAGGCGGATTTCAGCCAGCACCTCGGAAAGATCAGGGATTTCGTACGGCTCGCCCACGCGGCCGGAATTCGCGTGGTCATGTACTACCCGTCGCTGGAAGTGATCAGCGTCGGCGGTGAGCAGGGGCCCTCGTTCTACAAGGACGGCGGCGGGAAGTCCTGGGTGCAGCGCTCGCTCGACGGCAAGCCGAACGTCTTCTACGGCAGCCTGGTGGTCTGGGTGGACCCGGGCGACGAGAGCTGCTGGGTCAGCCCCAACTCCCCCTGGCGGGACTTCTACCTCGGCCGGATCAAGGCGCTCGCCGGCACGGGCCTCGACGCGATCTGGCCGGACGTGCCCATCTACTTCGACGGCGCGATGAGCTGGTGCGACGGGTCGACCTGGGCGGCGGACGCGTTCCGGGCCGACACCGGGCTGGCCCTGCCGGCCAAGGCCGACTTCGGCAACCTCGCCTTCCGCCGCTACGTCGAGTGGCGGCACCGCAACCTCCTCCAGTGGCAGCTCGACATCGCCGCCGCCGGGCGCTCGGTCAACCCCGGTCTCGTCACCTTCGTAGAGACGGTGAGCATGGACTACCAGTACGCCACCCTGGTCGGCCTCGACGGCGCGTACCTGCGCAAGGCCGAGGGCGTAAGCCAGATGTGGGAGGTGGACATCCTCGGCAACTACGACGGGATGCGCCACGCCACCGCCACGGACTGGACCTGTCTGATCTCCATGTACAAGTACGCGCGGGCGGCCAGCGGCGCCAAGCCCGCCTGGGCGTTCTCCTACGGGTGGAAGGCGGACGACGCGTCGCTGGTGATGGCCGAACTGCTGGCGGCCGGCTGCAATCCGTACGAGGTGAAGAGCCCGTACAAGAACGACACCACCGACAAGGCGATGCGCACCCGCATGTACGCCTTCGTGGCCGCGAACCAGGAGAGGCTCTACAACGCGACGTCCGCGGCCGAGGTCGGCGTCTACCACTCCTCGGCCTCCCGCGACTTCGTCAGCCCCGCCGAGGGCACCGGCATGTACGTCACGACGAAGGCCCCGTCGGGGGTCAAGGACTGGTGGAGCTCCGGCAGCGCGCAGGAGAGCTGCACGAAGCAGGCGTGGCTCGGGGAGTTCCGCGGCACGGTCAAGGCGCTGGTGTACGCGCACATCCCCTTCACCACGGTCACCAGCCCCGGGCTGACCGCCGGCGATCTGGCGGGGCTGCGGGTGCTGATGCTGCCGAACCTCCAGGCCGTCTCCGACGCGGAGGCCGAGGTGCTGCGCGGCTTCGTCTCGGGCGGCGGCACGGTGGTGATCACCGGTCCGGCGCCGACGGCCCTGGACGAGCTGGGCACGGCCCGGGCCGAGTACGCGCTGGCGGACGTGCTGGGCTTCCGCAAGGCGGACGCCTTGCCGGCGAGCCGGCGGAACACCTTCGGCGCCGGGACGTGCATGTATGTCAAGGCCCTGCTGGGCCATGGGTATCTGGCCACGACGGACCGGGCGGCCGGGGACGAGCTCCTGGCGCCCGTACGGGCCGCCGCGCCGCCGGCGGTGACGCTCACCGGTGACCAGCGGATCCATCTGGAGCTCGGCCGGCTGGGGGACGACGTTGTCGTGCAGCTGGTGAACTTCACGTGCTTCGGGGACACGCCGGGGGCGTTCCGTACGGTGCCGGCGGCTTGTTCGGTAGCACTGCGCGTGCCGGGTGGGAAGCGGGTGGTCTCGGCGGCGGTCGGTTCGCCGGACGCGGCTTCGCCGCAGCCGGTGCCGGTGCCCTTCGCTGTGGCAGGGGACACGGTGAGCGTCGAGCTCACCGTTGCTCAGTACTCGGTGCTGACGGTGACCCTGGGCTGAGGTCCCGTCGGTCGCCGCGGGCCGGTGGCCGCTTGTCTTCCCCACCCGCCCATCCCTCACCCCGACCGTGGGGCGGGGACTCGCCACAGGCTCGTGGGGTGGTCCTCGTCTCCCCCGTGGGATTCGAAAGCGATCCACCGGCCGTCCGGGGACCAGCTCGGGGCGCCGTCGTAGGTGTTCTTCGCGTTGGTCACCCGAGTCGGGCGGCCGCCCCCGGACTGGATGGTGAAGATCTGCGGGAGATCGAGGCCACCGGCGGTGGACGAGAAGACCACCGAGCGGCCGTCCGGCGACCAGCTGGGATCCGTGTGCTCGCCGGGGGTGGTGGTGAGACGGCGCAGGCCGGTGCCGTCGGCGTGCACGGTGTAGAGGGCCCAGTCCTCGCCACCGGCCTCGCGGCGCTGGAAGACCAGCCGGTCGCCCGTCGGCGACCAGTTGGGCTGCCGGTTGTCCGTGTGGGTCGCGGGGCCGTCCAGAATGCGGACGGCCCCCGTGCCGTCGCGGCGTACCTTCCACAGGGAGCCGAGGCCGGGCTCGCCCGACTCCTTCTCCACGCTCTCCTGGAAGACGATCCACCGGCCGTCGGGCGAGAAGCTGGGCTCCAGATAGCCGGAGTCGCCGTCGTGCGCGGTGATCCGCACGGGCCGGCCGCCGGGTTCGATGACCCAGACCTCGTCCCGGCCGGCGCGGTCGGAGGCGAAGGCGACCCCGGCCGAGGGGTGCCAGCTGGCGCCGGGCAGGTTCACCGCGGCCCGGTCGGATTCGTCCAGCAGGGTGCGCGGACCGCCGGTGCCGGTCAGGGGCAGGACCCGCAGGGCCGCCTCGCCCTCGTTGTAGCCGTCGTGGAAGACGGTGAACAGCAGGGACCTGCCGTCCGGGGAGAACGCGGGGTTCTGGGCGCTGGCCCCGCCGTGCCCCTGGTAGAGCCGTTCGGCGCGGTCGGCGCGCCGGGGCGTGGGTTCCGGGTCGTCCCCGGAGCCGCCGCAGGCCGTCAGGACGGCGAGTGCGGTCAGCAGAGTGGCCACGACGTACACGTGTCTGCGCACCGCACCGACCGTAGGGGCGGGGCCGGCACGGGACCAGGCAGAATCAGGACGTGTCCAGAAACAGCAAGCACCGCACCCCGGCGATCGCTCCAGACTCCCCCTGCCCCTGCGGGCTGGGGGCCGCGTACCGCGACTGCTGCGGGGTCTTCCACGGCGGCCGGGGCGCCGCCCCCACGGCCGAACGGCTGATGCGCTCGCGCTACAGCGCCTTCGTCGTGGGCGACGCCGCCTATCTGCTCCGGACGTGGCACTCCTCGACGCGTCCGCGCGCCCTCGACTTCGACCCGGACATCCGGTGGACCGGGCTGGAGATCCTCGCCACCTCCGACGGCAGCGCGTTCCACTCCGAGGGCACGGTCGAGTTCCGGGCGCACTGCCGCGCGCACGGGCAGGAGGACTCGCAGCACGAACTCAGCCGCTTCGTCCGCGAGGACGGGCGCTGGGTCTATCTGGACGCGGTCGGCTAGCGGGCCGCTTCAGGGGGCCCGGGCATTACCCCGCAGGTAATCGACCGCCGGGGCCGCGGGCGGGAGAGTGGGTGTCACGGGCCGCCGGGGCCCGTGACCACGACGACCGGAGGAGACCGCTCGTGCCCGCCTACGCCCTCGCCAACTTCCGCGCCTCCCGCCCCACTCCCGACGTGATCGAGTACGTCGAGCGCATCCAGGCCACACTGGACCCGTACGACGGGCACTTCATCGTGCACGGCGGCGGGAACATCGAGGTGCTGGAGGGCGCGTGGGACGGGCCGGTCGTCATCATCGCCTTCCCCGGCGTGGAGCAGGCACGGGCCTGGTACGCCTCGCCCGCGTACCAGGCCATCCTGCCGCTGCGCACGGACCACGTCGAGGGTGACGTGATCCTGATCGAGGGGGTCGGTCGTCGGGCAGGGCCCAGTGGTGGTCGTCCAGGGACAGCGGCATGTCGCCGGGGAGCTGCTCCAGCAGGGCGCGCAACTCGCCCACGGTGTCGAC
>NZ_JBFAPH010000231.1:0-9994 GCF_040675635.1 Streptomyces sp. NPDC049577 | reverse complement strand
CCCAGCACGAACCGGCGGTCGGTCGGATAGCGAGCGGGCCGAACTCGTCGAAGGCGAAGGTGCGGTCCGGCCGTTCGTTGACCGCGTACTCGATGAGCCGGGCTCGGGTGGTCTGTGCCGAGCCGTCGTCGGGTGGTGCTCGCCGAGTGGGACTCGGCGCCGGTGCGGTGCGTGCCGGGCGCGCCCGGCGGTGGTGCGGATCGCGCCGAAGGCGATGCCGCAGAAAGGATGAACCTCGATTTCTACGCGCGTCAATGTCTGTTCTCGTCACAGGAGTTGTCAAGGGCCTGCGGGGATACGGAATCCGAAGGCAAGGTGAACCGGGCGGCAAGGGACGAAACCCGTCTAGGCTGGGCCTTGCGCGGCCGGTCTTCCTACCCGTACCGCCGCCCGTTGTCACGACGAGGAGATGACCCCCCTGATGTCCGCAGAGCGCCCGACCATGCCGCCGGTGCGGCTGCCCTCCGACGCGGAGCTCGCCCGGGACGCGCTGTCCGCGCCCCTGTTCGCCCGCGCCGCGCGGCTCGCGCGCTGGGCCGGCGAGGGCACCCCGGTCGGCGCGGGCGGCGAACTGCTCGCCGGCCAACTGGCCACCGCCACCGGACTGCTCGGGCTCCAGGACGACGAGGACGGCCCCGCCTACACCGCCGAGGCGTGGCAGCTCGCGCTGGACACGGGCCTGGTCGAGTTCACGGAGGACCCCGGCGCGGAGGGCGTCGGCTCCGACGAGCCGTCCGGCACGGCCGTCGCGGGCGAGGAGCTCGACACGCTGACCACCGGCAGCCCCCAGGACATCCTCGAACTGTGGCTCGGCGGGCTGGAGAGCGTGCTGGCCGACGCCGCCGCCCCCGACCTCGCCGAACTCGTCGACCAGCTGACCGAGGACGGCGAGCTCGACCTCGACGCCATCGACTGGAACCCCGAGGAGGAGGCGGACTTCCTCGACGGCGTCCTCGGCAACCTCTACCTGCTCACCGCGCTCGACGAGGGCTCGCCCGAGCGGCCCGTGCCGCTGCCCGCGCTCGCCGCGTCGCTCATCGTCCCCGACGACATGGACGAGCCCACGGACGACGTCCTGGAGGACGTCTCCGACGCGATGATGCGACTGGACGACCAGTTCCGGCTGCTCGCCCCCACCGGAATGATCACCTACCAGCCCGTCGACGAGGCGCTCATCGAGGAGATCGACGGCGAGGGGCCGCACATCCGCGAGTCCGTCGACGGCGTCGACTCCGAGGTTCCCGAGGAGGAGGACGTCACCCGCTACGGCATGGTCGCCCTCACCCCGCTCGGCCTCTTCGCGGTGCGCTCCCGGATGCTGGAGGCCGGCGTCGACGCGCCGGCCGTCGGGGACCTGGCCGACGCGGACGCCGGCGCCCTGCTCGACGCGCTGCCGCGGCACCCCGAGGGTGCGGCGCGCGCGGAGGCGGAGCTGTGGCTGGCCCGGCGCGGGCCGCTCGACGCGGCCCGCGAACTTCTGGCCGCCGCCCGGGGGAACGACGAGGACGCGCCGCGCCGGCGCCTCGCGTGCCAGCAGACCCTCACCCTGGTCGGCCGCGAGGCCGAGCCCGCGATGCGGGACGTCCTCGACGACCGTGAGCTGGGCGGCCTGGCCCGCGTCTGGCTCGCCGAGCACGGCGCGACGGACATCCCCGAGCCGGGCGAGGCGATGGTCTTCTGGCTCACGATCGACACGATCGCGGCCCAGCTCGCCGCCGACCCGGACTCGCCGGAGCTCCGCGACCTGGTGGAAGGCCTGGTCGGCGGCCACAGTGGCTTCTTCGACGCGGCCTGGCGGGTGGACCACCCGGCGACGGCGGACGTCCTGGAGGCGATGGGCCGCCTCCACCCGGACAGGAAGACGGCGAAGGAGGCCCGCAAGGCGGCCTTCAAGGCCAGGTCGGCCACCCGCCGCTGACGGCGGGGAATCCCCCGGCGCCGCCGGTGTTGGAACGAGGGTGACGATCTCGATACCGCTCTCCGTCCTCGACCGCTCCCGCACCCGGCGCGGACACGAGCCGGGGGAGGCCCTGCGCGACACCGTGCGGTTCGCGCGGGAGGCCGAGCGGCTGGGCTACCACCGCTTCTGGGTCTCGGAGCACCACAGCGTGCCCGGCGTGGCGGGCTCGGCGCCGACCGTGCTCGCCGCGGCCGTGGCGGCGGCCACGTCCCGGATCCGCGTCGGCACGGGCGGCGTGATGCTGCCCAACCACCGCACGCTGGTGGTCGCCGAGCAGTTCGGGGTGCTGGAGTCGCTCTTCCCCGGCCGGATCGACATGGGCCTGGGCCGTTCCGTCGGCTTCACCGACGGCATCCGCCGGGCGCTGGGCACGGAGAAGGACGCCATGGGCGACTTCGCCGCACAGCTGGCCGAACTGGAGGCGTACTTCACGGGCGGCCCGGCCCGCCCGCACCCGGGGGTGCACGCCCGCCCGGCCGAGGGCCTGCGGGTGCCCGCGTTTGTCCTCGCCAACGAGGGCGGCGCGGACATCGCGGCCCGGGCCGGCGCGGCCCTGGTCATCGGCGGGCTCAGGGGCGAGGACGCCCAGCTGGCCGCCGTCGAGCGCTACCGCACCGGCTTCCGCCCCTCCGCCCGGCGCGAGCACCCGTACGTCGTGGTCGCGGGCACGGTCGCGGTCGCCGGCACCACCGAGGAGGCCCGCCGGCTGCTGCTCCCCGAGGCGTGGTCGCTGGCCCGCTCCCGTACGCACGGCGACTTCCCGCCGCTCGTGCCGGCCGAGGAGATCGAGGCCCTGGCGCGGACGGGGGCGATGACCAGCCGCGAACAGGAGTTCTACGAGGCCGGGCTGCGCGGTCATGTGCATGGCACAGAGGACGAGGTCGCCGCCGCGCTCGACGCGTTGATCGACCGCACGGGAGCGGACGAACTGCTGGTCACGACGAGTACGTACGACCGGGAGGCGCTGCTGGACTCCTACCGCCGCCTGGCCCGGATCGCGGGAACGTCCGCCGGTGCCGCCGCGGTCGGCGCGGTCGGTGCCGCGGCGCGCGGAACGCGGGACTACCGGGGTCGTGCGGAGCTGTAGGGCGCCGGCACGGGTGTGATGGTGGTGCGTCGGTGGCCTGTACGGCCGGCACTACTACGAGCGCGGCGCCCGGATCGTGGGGACGATCCGGGCCCGGCCCGTCGTGTCCGTCCCCCGGGCCTACAGCGCCGCGGCGGCCGGCTTGACCAGATCCCGGACGCTGCGGGACTGCACGTACTCGCCCATGGCCGTCATCTCCCACTCGCCGGAGTACTGGCGGATGAACTTGCACATGAGCACGCCCGTCTTCGGCTCGGAGCCGGTCAGGTCGAAGCGGACCAGCTCCTCGCCCGTCCGGTCGTCGATCAGACGGCAGTAGGCCTTGGCGACCTCGGTGAACCGCTGGCCGTTGAAGGAGCTGACGGTGAAGACCAGGCCCGTCACCTCCGGCGGCAGCCCGCCCAGGTGGACGGTGATGGTCTCGTCGTCGCCGGAGCCCTCGCCGGTGAGGTTGTCGCCGGAGTGCTGGACCGTGCCGTTCAGGATCATCAGCCGGCCGAAGTAGCAGGCGTCGATCATGTTGCGGTCGGGGCCGTAGGCGATGACGGAGGCGTCCAGGTCGATGGCGCGGCTGCCGTACGCGGGCTCCCAGCCCAGGCCCATCCGGACCGAGTGCGTGAGCGGGCGGCCGCCCTTGACGAGGGAGACCGTCTCGTTCTTCCGCAGGCTCACCCGGCCCTTGTCGAGGTTGACCTTCCCCGGGGCGGGGGCCGCCGGGGGAGCGGCCGGGACGGGCGGGGCCGTCACCGCCGCCGCGGCGGGCTGTGCGGGCTGCTCGTCGACGCTGACGCCGAAGTCCGTGGCGATGCCGGCCAGTCCGTTCGCATATCCCTGGCCGACCGCGCGGACCTTCCAGGCGCCGGCGCGCCGGTAGACCTCGACGACCACCAGCGCCGTCTCCGTGTCGAGCCGGGGCGGCGTGAAGGTGGCGAGGACGGCGCCGTCCTCCGCGCCGCGCACGGTCGCGGTGGGCTCGGTCCCGGCGAAGGTCGCCCCGGGGGCGTCCGGGCTCGCGGTGACCACGATCTTCTCGATCTCCGCCGGGACGGCGGCGGTGTCGATGATGATCGAGTCGGGCGAACCGGCCGTGGCGGCGCGGTGCGTCACGCCAGGCCCCTGGGGCTGGTTGTAGAAGACGAAGTCCTCGTCGGAGCGCACCTTGCCGTCGGCGGTGAGCAGCAGGCCCGACACGTCGAGCCGCACCGGAGCGGTGACGTCCACCGTCACACGGGCGACGGACAGCGGCATGTTCGAGCCAGGTGTCATAGCGGTCATGCCCGGGATAACGAGCCGACCGGCTTTACGGTTCCATGACCGGAAGGCCGAATCCGGCCGGGAGTATTCGAACGGCGGTCGTCGCCGGAGTCCCTCGTCCGGGCATGCCCAACGCGTTCGGCCCCGGCCCCGGCCGACCGGGGTGCGGCCCCCAAACCACACGCCTTGCCGGCGCCCCCCACGCCTGCGCACCGGCCGCGCGCTGACGGTTTCCGCGCTTCCTCCCGCCGCGACGGCGGGGAGCCGGGTGGTGGTGTCCGGCGGTGCCGTGCCGGCCTGTGGCCGGTGGGGCTCCTCCGGTGCCTGCCGGTTCGGCACCGCCGGGCTGCGCCGTGGTAGTTGCTCGCCGTTGCGGCGGGGAGCAGGGGCACGGCCGGTGGGGCTAGGACGGGGTGACGAAGCCCGTTTCGTAGGCCGTGATGACCGCCTGTGTGCGGTCCCGGACGCCCAGTTTGGCCAGGATCGCGGCTACGTGGGTCTTGACCGTGGCCGGGCCCACCGACAAGTGGTGGGCCATCTCGGCGTTGGACAGGCCCGTGGCCATCAGACGGAGGACGTCCGCCTCGCGGTCGGAGAGGCGGTCGCGGAGCCGGGCCGCCGCCGTGCGGGTGGTGCGGGCCGCGGCGTGGGCCGCCGCGAGGGTGCGGATGGCGGCCGGGTAGAGGAGCGCGTCCGTACGGGCCACGAGCCGCACCGCCTGGACGAGTTCCTCCGCGCCCGCGCGCTTGAGGAGGAAGCCGGCGGCACCCGCGCGCAGCGCCTCGTACACGTAGCTGTCGTTCTCGAACGTGGTGACGACGATGACGCGCGGCGGGGTCTCACCGGCCGCCGCACCGGCGAGGATGCGTTCCGTGGCGCGGATGCCGTCGACGCCGGGCATGCGGACGTCCATGAGCACCACGTCGGGCCGCAGCTCGCGCGCGAGGGAAACGGCCTCCGCGCCGTCGCCCGCCTCGCCCACGACCTCCAGGTCGGGTTCCGCGCCGAGGATGGCGCGCAGGGCCGTGCGGACCATGCGTTCGTCGTCCGCCAGGAGGATGCGCAGCGGCGTCACAGCGGGCCACCTCCCAGCGGCAGGCGGACGGACAGCCGCCACGTGCCGTCCTGCTCGCCGGCGCTGCTGCTGCCGCGCAGCAGCCGGGCGCGTTCGGCGATGCCGGTCAGACCGCGCCCGCCGCCGGAGCGGCGCCGGGCGGGGGCGGGCCCCGGGCCGGGGCCGAGGGGGTTCTCCAAGGTGACCTCCAGTGCGTCGTCGTTCAGGGCGAGGCGCAGCCGCACGGGCACCGGGCCCGCGTGCCGCATCGCGTTGCCGAGACCCTCCTGCACGATCCGGTACGCCTCGCGGGAGACCACCGGCGGCACCCGTTCCAGGCCGCCGGAGGGCGCGGTGAGCGCGACCGTGCCACCGGCCGCGCGGGTGCGCTCCAGCAGGGCGTCCAGGTCGGCGAGCGTGGGGACGGGCGCGGCGGAGGCGGTCTCGTCCTCGCGCAGCAGCCCGAGGACGGTGTCGAGTTCGCCGACCGCGTCCCGCGTGGTCTCCTCGATGGCGGCCAGCGCCTGCCGCGCGAACTCCGGGTCGGCGTCGAGGACCTTGCGGGCCGCGCTCGCCTGCAGCAGCACCGCGCTCAGCGCGTGCCCGACCGAGTCGTGCAGCTCGCGGGCCAGCCGGTTGCGTTCGGCCCACTGCCGGGCCCGCTGCTCGGCGGCCGCGACCCGGTCCTCGGGCGTGGGGCCGAGCAGGACGGGCGCGCAGCGGGCCAGCAGCGCGCCCGCGTACCAGGAGGTGAGGACGACCAGGGCCAGCAGCGCGAGCCCGCCGAGCGGGGCCAGCGACAGCCACGGCTCGGCGATCCGGCCCAGCGGCCCGGGCGAGCCGAAGAAGGGCAGGACCAGGAGCACCGCCGCGAACGGCGGGGTGGCCAGCGACATGCCGCTGACGATGCCGCCGGCCAGCAGGTGCAGCGTGTAGTACGCGGCCGTGCCGCGCCGCGCGGCCCAGGACCGCGCGGCGTCGGTGCACAGCTCCGCGTCCGTCAGTCCCAGCAGGTGCCGGGACACCGCGCCCTCCAGCGGGCGGATGAGCGGGAACAGCAGGGCCGAGACTGCGGCCAGGGGCAGGGCCAGGGCGAACGTGCCGAACTGCCCGGCGGCACCGCCGGTGAGGAAGCCGACGCTGTTGAAGAGGAACGACAGCGGGACGCTCGCCAGCAGGAAGTACGGCATCAACAGCGCGCCGCCCAGCAGCAGATGCACCCACCGCATGCCGGCCCGCGCACCGAGCACCGTGCGAACGCCCCGCCGGCACGCGGCGATCACGAGGCGCGGGCCCGTAGCCGTGCGGCGCGCCCCGTGAAGAAGCGGGCGCCGGCGGCGAGAACCAGCAGTCCGGTGATCATCTGCACAGCGTAGGTCACCCCCATCGGTGCCGTGACCCCGATTTCGCCCCGCCCCGGTGCCACCGAAGCGACGGCCGGCAGCCAGCCGCCCCACGTGCCCAGCGTGGCCGGTCCCACTCCGGCGCACAGCAGCGGCACCCGCAGCGGCAGGCGGCCACCCCGGCGCAGAACGAGCGGCACGAGACCGGCCACGGTCATGACGGCGTACAGCACGAACGCCGCCTCCCCGGCGGCGGACTCACCGCCGTAGCGCTCGGCCACCCCGGCGGAGAGCCCCGCCGTCGAGCCCGCGGCCCACAGCAGGCGCACGGTGGCGGGCCACAGGGCGAGCAGCGCGACCGCCCCCGCGACGGCCCGCTGTCCGTGCCCGGACAGGCAGTGCGCGAGGCCGGCGACCCGGCCCCGCCACAGCGGACTCCATCGCTCGCCGGCGTACAGCGCGAGCAGCCACGCAGCACGCTGCCGTCCGGAATGCCGATGCGGCTGCCGGCCACCCACGCCAGCAGCACGCGCCGGGAGACGTGGTCGTCCACGGTCGAGGAGCCTGCCGAAGTCGTCATGCCGGACAGCGTTCCGCGCCGTGCGCCCCGGCGCGTCCGCCTCGACGGCGGAGTGCCTCCGCCGCTGGGCGGAGCCCGCCCTCCTGCCCGCGGACGGCGCACGCGCCGCGTGCTCACGCTCGGGGCCGAGGAGAGGTGCCCGCATGGGAACGGCTGGGTAGGACTCCTGATCCTTTGTCCGAACAGTCCGCGTTCGCCAGGAGAATTCATGGCTGACCCCACCCGCCCACCGGCCATCTCGTCCGCCCCGTCCGTCCCGGACGCCCCGGTCGACGAGTCCGCCCACACGGCCGCGCTCGACCACATGCTGCGCATCGCGCTCGGCTTCCAGGCGTCCAAGGTGCTGCTCACCGCCGTCCGCTTCGGCCTCTTCACAGAGCTGGCCGAGGGCCCGTTGCCGTACGGGGAACTGCGCGCCCGGCTCGGCCTGCACCCCCGCTCCGCCCGCGACTTCTTCGACGCGCTCGTCGCCCTCGGCCTGCTGGACCGCACGGAAGGGGCGACCGAGGGGACGACCGAAGGAACGTACGCCAACACCCCCGCCGCCGACCGTTACCTGGACCGCCGCAAGCCCGGCTACCTCGGCGGCTTCATGGAGATGGCCGACACGCGGCTCTACGGTTTCTGGGCCCGCCTCGGCGAGGGCCTGCGGACGGGAGAGCCGCAGAACGAGAGCAAGGGCGGCGGTGAGGACGTCTTCACCGCCCTCTACGGCGACCCCGAGCGCCTCGCCTCCTTCCAGCAGGCCATGACCGGGCTGTCCATGCGCTCCGCGCACGCCCTCGCCGAGGCTCTCGGCTGGAGCGCGTACCGGACCGTCGCGGACATCGGCTGCGCCGAGGGCGCCGTCCTGTGCCACCTGCTACAGCGCCACCCGCGGCTGCGTGGCATCGGCTTCGACCTCGAGCCCGTACGCGCCGGCTTCGAACGACGGGCGGCGGCGGCCGGCCTCGGCGACAAGCTCGTCTTCCGGCAGGGAGACTTCTTCACCTCGCCCCTCCCCGAGGCGGACGTGCTCATTTTTGGCCACATCCTGCACGACTGGGACCTGCCGACGAAGCGGATGCTGCTGGACAAGGCGTACCGGGCGCTGCCGGAGGGCGGACTCGTGATCGTCTACGAGACGCTGATCGACGACGACCGGCGCGAGAACGTCACCGGCCTGCTCATGAGCCTCAACATGCTCATCGAGACCACCGGCGGCTTCGACTACACCGGTGCGGAGTGCCGGGGCTGGCTGGCCGAGGCCGGCTTCCGGGAGAGCCGGGTGCGGCACCTGGCCGGACCCGAGTCCATGGTGATCGGCGTCAAGTGACGCGGGACCGCACGGTGACCGGCTCGTACAGTGCATGCATGGACGACAGCGCGGTGTTGCACATCAAGGGACGGATACTGGTCGGCCCGGATCCGCTCAGCGGGGTCCGGGACGAGATGTGGGTGGTCGGGGGACGGATCACCTTCGATCGGCCGGCGGGGGCGGGGACGGGGACGCGGGACGTCACCTCGATCACGGGCTGGGTGCTGCCCGGCCTGGTGGACGCGCACTGCCACGTCGGGCTCGACGCGCACGGCGCCGTCGACGCCTCGACCACGGAGAAGCAGGCGCTGACCGAGCGCGAGGCGGGCGCCCTGCTGCTGCGCGACGCGGGCTCGCCCGCCGACACGCGCTGGATCGACGACCGCGAGGACCTGCCGCGCGTCATCCGCGCCGGCCGCCACATCGCCCGTACCCGCCGCTACATCCGCAACTACGCGCACGAGATCGAGCCCGAGGACCTGGTGGCCTACGTGGCGCGGGAGGCACGGCGGGGGGACGGCTGGGTCAAGCTCGTCGGCGACTGGATCGACCGGGAGACCGGCGACCTGGGCGCCTGCTGGCCGCGCGGCGAGGTCGAGGCCGCCATCGCCGAGGCCCACCGGCTGGGCGCCCGCGTCACCGCGCACTGCTTCGCCGAGGAGACCCTGGCCCCGCTGGTGGAGGCGGGCATCGACTGCATCGAGCACGCGACGGGGCTGACCGAGGAGACGATCCCGCTGTTCGCCGAGCGTGGCGTGGCGATCGTGCCGACCCTGGTCAACATCGCGACGTTCCCCCGGCTCGCGGACGGCGGCGAGAAGAAGTTCCCGCGCTGGTCGGACCACATGCGCCGGCTGCACGCCCGGCGGTACGAGACGGTCGGCGCGGCCTACGACGCCGGCATCCCGGTCTACGTCGGTACGGACGCGGGCGGTTCGCTGCCGCACGGACTGGTCGGCCAGGAGGTCGCCGAGCTCGTCAAGGCGGGCATCCCCGCCGCGGCCGCCCTCTCGGCGGCGTCGTGGGGCGCCCGCGCCTGGCTGGGCCGCCCGGGCCTGGAGGAGGGCGCGTCGGCGGACTTCGTGGTCTACGACGAGGACCCGCGCGCGGACGTCCGGGTACTGGGCGCTCCGCGCAGGGTGGTGCTGCGGGGGAGCGTGGTCGCCTAGCGGCTGGGCCGTCGTGGGTTCGCCCGGGTGCGGCCCGGTTGGCACCGCCGGGCCGGTCGTGGCGGGCTGAGCGCCGTTGCGGCGGGGGAGTGTCTGGGGGCAGGCCCCCAGGGCCCCGGTCTCGGGTGTTTCCCTGTGCGAGCCCCGTATGGCGCCTGGCCCTTGGGTGCGGCGGGCTGGCACCGCCGGGCCGGTTGTGGCGGGCTGAGCGCCGTCGCGGCGGGGGAGTGCCTGGGGGAGGCCCCACGGC
>NZ_JBFAPH010000230.1:0-10084 GCF_040675635.1 Streptomyces sp. NPDC049577 | reverse complement strand
CGGCAAGCCGCCACATAGAGAACGGCTCCGCTGACGCTCCGCCAAATTCCCCCGCAAGCGGGGGAATTGCATTCCGCAAGCGGAATGCTGAAACGATGTCAATTCGCGCAAGCGCGAATTGACCGGGATCCCGCTTGCGGGATCCCGAACTGCTGGCAGCAAGGGGAGGGTGTGCCGCGTTCGGGGTCGTGTAGGTTCTGGGATTCCCAGCCGCTACCCACGATCGAGGTGACCCGGCATTCGCTCCGGGAGGCTTCTCCCTCCCCTAGGCGACGGGCTCCGCTGCGCTCCGCCCGGACTATCTTTCAACTCCTCGGGGCGTGAAATGACTTCCGGAATTATACCTCTCGGCTGCCGCACTCCGCAGCCAAACCGGCGAAGCGTCAACACGACGATGCAGCCATCTGAAGCTGGATGCATCACAGCGATGCACTGTGTATCGTTTGGAGGTGTACCGCTCCACCAACCTGTCCAGGCGTCGCATTCCTTGAGAAGGAGAACACTTCGAATGGCTATGCCTCGGGGAGATCTCCGCGATCACCAAATCGAAGCCGTTGACGCCATCATCCGTGGCTTCGACATTCCTCCCGGAAAGCGGATCCCGGCGAACGGTCTGCGTGGGCAGATCATCGCGGCGTGCGGGACAGGAAAGACCGTCATCGCCGCGTTCGCCGCACGGCAGATCGTCCCCCGCGGCCGCGTCCTGGTGCTCGTGCCGACCCTCGACCTGCTCGTGCAGACGGTCAAGGAATGGCACAAGGTCGGCCACACCGGGCCGGCGGTCGCCGTCTGCTCCTTGGACGACGACCCGGACCTGTGGAACCTGAAGGTGCGGTGCACGACGAACCCGGTGCGTCTGGCAATGTGGCACGGCACCGGACCTGTGACGATCTTCGCCACCTACGCGTCATTGGGGGCGCTGGCCGAGGCGTTCGAGGGCGTGTACGGGCAGAAGCTCGCGCCCATGGACCTGGCTGTCGTGGACGAGGCGCACCGCACGTCGGGGTCGCTGGGGAAGGCGTGGGCAGACATCCACGACCAGACGATCATTCCGGCGGTGCGCCGGCTGTACCTGACGGCCACGCCGCGCATCTGGCAGGAGCGGCCGCCGTCGTGGGAGGTGCGGGAGGGGGTGCGGGAGGCGTTGCCGGAGGAGATGGCGGCGTCGATGGATGATGAGTCGATTTTCGGGCCGGTGTTCTACAAGCTGTCGCTGGCGTCGGCGGTGACGCGCGGCCTGCTCGCCCGGTACCAGATCATCGTGCTGGAGATGCAGGATCCCGAGGTCACCCCGGAGCGGCTGCGCGGCCCGGAGCGGCACGCGGAGGAGATCCGGGGGCAGCGGCTGGCCGCTCTTCAGGCTGGGCTGCTGCGGACCATGGCCGAACACGGACTGAATACCTGCATCACCTTCCACCACCGCACGATGGAGGCGCAGGCGTACGCGGAGGGCTTGCCGGCGGTCGCGGCCAAGCTGCACGCCGACCAGCCGGAGACCTACCCCAGGAAGGTCTGGGCGGACTGGCTGTGCGGGGAGCACCCGGGCGAGCGCCGACGGGACGTCCTGGCCGGGTTCGGCACCACCGCGCAGCGGGCGGTGCTCTCGAACTGCCGTGTCCTTGGCGAAGGCGTCGACATCCGGGCCGTGGACTCCGTTGCGCTGCTCGACCCCAAGGGCGCGCCGCACGACATCGTCCAGGCCATCGGCCGAGCACTGCGGCAAAAGCCGGGTGAGGGCAAGCTCGCCTCGCTGATCGTCCCGGTGTTCCTCCAGCCCGGTGAGCAGCCGGAGGACATGTTCACCTCCGGCTCGTACCGCCCGCTCGTGAGGGTATTGGCTGGGCTCCGGGCTCATGATGAAGAAGCGATCGAATTGCTCGCGGTGCCGCAGGAGCCTCGGAAAAGGGTGGTTCAGCCGTCGGTCTGGATCGGCCCGGCACCGGAAGAAGGTGAGGAGGAATCCCGTCTTCTGCTGCGTTTTGCGGCGCCGCGGGATCCGGTGATGGTCGCTGAGTGGGTCAGCTTCAACGTGATCGACACCGAACGGCAGGACTGGGCGCGGGGCTACGCCGCCCTGCGCCGGTACGCCGAACGTGAATCGCACGCCCGTGTGCCCTACGACCACAAGGAAGGAGCCCAACCGCTGGGGCAGTGGGTCGCAGAACAGCGCCGCGCCTACGGGGCGGGGCAGATGAGCGCCGTGCGGGCCGAGCGGCTTGAAGCCCTCGGGATGGTGTGGGACGCGGTCGACGCCGCGTTCGAGGAGAACCTCGCCGCGGCGCGCGTGTACTACGAGCAGCACTTCTCGCTCTGCGCTCCCCGGACAGCGACGGCGCTGGACAAGCCGATCGGGCAGTGGCTGTCGAATTTGCGCCGGCCCGGCGCCCTGGCCGCGCACCCCCAGCGGGAGGAGGCCCTGGCGGCAATCGATCCGGACTGGAACCCTGCCTGGCCCGTCACCTGGCAACGGCACTACGCCGCCGTCCGCGAACTCCTCGCCGAGGAGGACGCCCGGCTCGCCGACGTCCTGCCAGGCGTCACCGTCCACGGCATGGACGTCGGGCGCTGGCTGGAGCGGCAGCGGGAGCACGCGGTGTGGCAGGGGCTGATGGAGGGGCAGCGCGAGCGCCTGGAACAGCTCGGCATCACGCCGCTGCCTCCGGTGGGGGCGCCTGCCAAGGCGCGTAAAGGTGGCTCAGCCTTCGAGCGAGGTGTGGCTGCTCTGCGGCAGTACAAGGAGCGGGAAGGCACGCTGGCGAGGATTTCGCGTTCGCATGTTGAGGTCGTGCGCTACGACGGTCAGGACGTCGAGGTACGGCTTGGTGTGTGGCGCAGCAACATGCGTAGCCGGCGGGCATCGCTCCCGGAGGAGCAGCGGAAGCAGTTGGCGGATCTCGGCCTGTTCGAATGAGGACGCTGCTCCGGGCGGGCTGTGACGCGTCTTGCCGATTGGCTTGTTATACCCATTACCGATGGGCTGATGAGCTGTTTGTGATGGTGTGCAGAGGGCAGGGGCGAAGCGGGACGGGGTGGGGGTGGCGTTGGCCGGTGTGAGGCCGGTCGACGTGCTGTTCTGCGAGGCGGGACGGGAGCCAAGGTGTCTGCGGTGGTCGGAGGCGGCTGCCGAGGTGGCCTTCGAGCAGTGTCCGCCGCTGAGGCCGTTCCCGGTACGCAAGGGCAAACGGCTGGCACCGGGGTGGTGGTGGTCGGCGACCACCGGGCGGCTGGTGCACTACGGGTCTGCAGCGATGCGGCTGCACGTGATGCTGCTCGACCGCGACCCACGCGTCGGCGGTCTGGCCGCCCGGCCGCTGGAATTGCGGTGGCCTGAGATGGGCGGGGTGCGTGCGCATGCTCCGCAGTTGATGCTCCGGCTCACTGGTGGCCAGGGGGTGCTGGCCGACTGCACCACGGGAGGAGAGCTGTCGCAGCATCAGCGGTCTCTGGCGGCGGTGGTCGGGGAGATCTGTGCGGCGGTGGGCTGGCAGTACTGGGTGCTCGGGCCGGTCGATGCGGTCTACCGGCGCAACGTGGCCTGGCTGGCCGGGTACCGGCATCCGCGGTACCACGGTGGTCGGCAGCTGGCCGCCGCGCTGCAGGAGGCGTTCGCCGAGCCGGCGCCGCTGTGGGAGGGCGTACGCGGTATCGGAGATCCGCTGCTGGTGCTGCCCGCGCTGTTCCATGCCTTGTGGGCGGGGCGGCTTGCGGCGGATCTGGGTGCGGCGATGCATGAGCGGATGCTGGTGTGGGCGCAAGCTGCGGGATGAGGGCAGGGAGCGGGGTACCGGGTTGGCCAGCGGTGGAGCTGGGGTGCCGAGTGCGGTTCGGGGGACGGATCTGGACGGTGGCGGCCCTTGCTGGCGGTCAGGTGCAGCTGGTCGCCGAGGACGGTGAGGTAGCGGCGCTGCTGCTGTCGCTGCTGTTCGCCGATGCGGGATTCGAAGTCCTGGATGCGGCAGAGGTGCCCAGGGTGCCGCCGCTGGGCTTGCTGGAGTCGTTGCCCGAGGCGGTGCGGGAGCGGGCGCTGGCGTGGGAGCGGCACGTGCGGGAGGTGGAGACGGGGCGGCCGGGTGGCGACGCGGCGGGAGCGCCGCGGGCGGAGTACGACCCGGGTACGCGGACGTTGGCTCAGCGGGAGGAGGCGAAGGCGACAGAGCTGTCGGCGGCGGGGATGCGCACCAGCGCGGTGACGGTGCGGCGGATGCGGGCCCGTTACCGCCGGGAGGGAGTTTGGGGGCTGGTGGACCACCGGGCCACACGGCCGCGGACTGCGCTGGGGCGAGCGGACGAGCGGGTGGTGGCCGCTGTGCAGGAGGTGCTGGAGGCGGGGCAGGAGCGCTCGGGCGGGACGCTGGGGCGGCTGCGGGTGTACACCGAGCGGCTGCTGGCCGAGCGGCATGGGGAGGGTGTGGTGCCGCTGCCGTCGAGCGCGACGTTCAACCGGCTGGTGCGCGCCCTTGCCGACGGGCGTGGGCTGCTGGGCGGTGCCCGGCAGCGCCGGTGGCGCTCGGCACGGCCGGCTCCGCCGTTCGTGCCGACGACGGTGATGGCGCCGGGTGAGCTGGTGATGATGGACAGCACTGTGCTGGATGCCTTCGTGGTGCTGGACGACGGGGTGGTGGAGCGTCCGGAGCTGACCATCGCGCTGGATGTGGCGACCCGCAGTATTTGCGCGGCTGTGCTGCGCCCGAAGGGGACCCGCAGTGTGGACGCGGCCCTGTTGCTGGCGCAGATGATGGTCCCGGCGCCGATGCGGCCCACCTGGCCCGAGGCGCTGGCGATGGAAGCGTCGGTGGTCCCCTACGAGCGGCTGCTGAGCGTGGACGCCCGGCTGGAGGGGGCCGCGGCGCGGCCGGTGATCACTCCGCAGACCATCGTGGTCGACCAGGGCAACGTGTTCGTCTCGTCCTCGTTCATCGCCGCGTGCGAGTCGCTGGGCGTCTCGGTGCAGCCTGCTCCGCCGGGCAACGGGCCGGCCAAGGGGCACGTGGAGCGCACCTTCTCCTCGATCAAGACGCTGTTCGTTCAGCATGTCGCCGGCTACACGGGCGCGCACACCGGCGAGCGCGGCCAGGACACCGAGGATGAGGCGGTGTGGACGCTGGCCCAGTTGGCCGAGCTGCTCCAGGAGTGGATCGTCTGCGGATGGCAGGTGCGCGAGCACGACGGGCTGCGGCATCCGATGATGCCGCGCCGTGCTTTGTCGCCGAACGAGATGTGGGCTGCGCTGGTGGCCGTGTGCGGGTACGTCCCGGTGCCGTTGGGACGCGAGGACTACATCGAGCTGATGCCCGTCAAGCGGCAGAAGATCAACGACTACGGCATCCGCATCGACTACCGCACCTACGACCACAAGGTCCTCAACCTCTACCGCGGCGAGCGCTCTTCGGCGGCGGACGGCCTGTGGGAGATCCACTACGACCCGCACGATCCCGGCCAGGTCTGGGTACGTCTGCCGGCTCGTGATTGTCCGCAGGGGGACCGGTGGGAGCCGGTGTCATGGATCCACCACACCCTGGTCAACGCGCCGTTCACCGACTTCACCTGGCAGCACATCCGGCGTACCGTCGCCCGGCGCGCAGACCGCGTCCAGCACGAACACGACCTGGCGCTGGCCCTGCGGGAGCTGCTGGAACGCGCTGCCGCCGGGCACGGCACCCGCCGGGAGAAGGTCGTCGCCGCCCGGGCCCGCACCGCTGGCAACGGGGGTGAGGTGTGGGGGATCCTGTACGGCCAGCAGCCGGAGGCCGGGGCGCCCGAGCTTGTCGATGAGAACGTCTTCGACGACAGCGAGGACGACGAGGAGACCCTGACCGAGGACGACGCCTCGGGCATCTGGTCGGCTGAACACGCACAGCCGAGCGGCTCCTCATCCGCTCCGGTGCAGGAAGCCGGCGTGCCTGCTCCACGCCGCCCCCAGGTCACGGTCTACGACCCCTTTGAGGAGTCTCTGCGTTGGTGAGCCCGCTCTCGAACGACGCCGCCGGGTTCGCCCCGCTGGCCCCTCCGACCGTATGGCAGGGATGGGACGCCTTCGTCCACCGGGCCCCGGCACCCGTACGCGACGCCGCCGACCCCGCCTGGTCCCAGGCCGAGCGCGAGGACTACCACTCCGAACTCGCCGTCATGCGCACTCCGGCCATGGACAGCGTGTTCACCGCCGTACGCCGGCTCCTGCTGGTCAACCGCCGCCAGCAGGCCGGCGTCCGCCGCGGTCTGATCATCTCCGGCCCGGCCACGACGGGTAAGACCACGACGATGATGGCGCTCGGGCGTTCCTTCCAGCTGGCCGACGCCCGCCAGCACCCAGGACAGGCAGAGCGCAGGCCTGTGCTGTTCATCAGCGTGCCGCCGGCCGCCACCCCGAAAATGCTCGTCAGCGAGTTCGCCCGGTTCCTCGGCATGCCCATCACCGACCGCCTCAACCAGACCCAGATCACCGGCGCCGTGTGCGACCTGCTGTGCGAGCTGGGCACCCAACTGGTCCTCATCGACGACGTCCACCTCCTGGACACCCAGCGGCGCGCCGGAGCGGAAACCTCCGACCAGCTCAAGTACCTCGGCGAACGCATCCCGGCCACGTTCGTCTACTCCGCGATCGACATCGAGACCTCCTCACTGTTGCGTGGGGTGCGCGGGGCGCAGATCGCCGGCCGTTTCAAGATCTTCCGCCACCGCCCGCTGCCGTATGCGACCGAGCAGGACCGGGCGGTCTGGGACGACCTGGTGCGGGCCATGGAAGACCTGCTGAGGCTGCGCGCGCACCGCCCCGGAACCCTTCTCAAGCACGCCGCCTACCTCCACGCCCGCACGGGCGGGCGGATCGGCAGCCTCTCCCATCTCATCCGCGAAGCCGCCCTGGTCGCCATCACCGAAGGCACCGAGCGGATCACCAAGCAGCTGCTGAGCGAGGTGGAGCTCGACGCAGCAGCCGAAACCCAGGCACGGCCGGCCCGTCCCGCACGGCGGAGGTAGGGGGCATCCGGCATGGCACACCCGCGCAGCATGACGGCCCACGTCCGTAGGCCCGGGAACGGGCGAGCGGGACGCAAGCCGGCAACATCCGGCGGGCTCGTGCCCGCCATGGCCAGCGGCGCGGCAGGACGGGTTGCTCCGCTGCATGGAGAACTGACGCTGTCGTTCCTGACCAGGGTCGCCGCCCGCTACCACCTCGGCATCCGTGACGTGCTTGCCGCCGTCGCCGACGTCGGCGGCCTGCAGAACCTCACCGGCATGCTGTACCCGGACAGCGAGATCCACCTCAACGCCCAGGCACGCGCCCGCGTTGCCGTGCTCTGCCGTGTTGCGCCGCACGTACTCGAGCGGGCGCTGCCCGCCTGGACGCGGGAAGAGCCGTGCGGCAAGTACGGGGCCGGCCCGGTCGGGCGGCTGATGCGCGGCGAGGAAGCCGTCGGCCCATGGGGCCCGGCCTGCCCCGCCTGCACCGCCGCCCACACAGGGCGCAACATGCCCGCACGCCGGTACCTAGCGCCACAGGAGCGCGTCTGCGCACGCCACCGCTACTGGCTGATGTTCCTGCCCGGAACCAGCGGCCTGCCCGTGTCCCTCGGCCGGTGCCCGGAGGTGATTGAAGCGCAGCGACGGCATGCCCGGCTGCTGCACCGCTCCTCCGCCGGAGCGCAGGCTTTCGACGTCGCCCGCGCCATCACCGGCTCCTGGTGGGACCAGCCCTGGCCGGGCGAGGACCGGGCGTGGCCGGCCCGCCTCGAGGCCACGCGACCGAACGACGCCGATCCGGGCTGGTGGAAGGTGGCCGCCCGCGACCTGATCACCTACCCCGAAACCGTTACCCTCGCCCGCCTGCTGGCCGGCCGCTCCTTACAGCAACGCATCATTACCGCATCGTGCGGCCATCTCCCCTACAGACTGGGCGAGCTACCCCAGTTGCTGACCGAAATCGCCGACCAGTCTGGGCGGCCGTGGCTTGCCCACCACCTCGCCGCCGTCACCCACGGGCCGCTGTTCACCTGGGCCCACTCCTGCGTACGCACCCGCGCTGCTTCGGGGGCTGCCGCACAGAAAGCGCTGTGGAGGGTGCATTCGGCACACCGGCCCCGCCCCCTCAGCGACCTCCTCCCCCACCTGCCAGCCGCCGACGACACCCCGCTGGCGGCCCAGCCGAAGCCGGCCAAACGGCTACGCAGCCACAGCTTCCAGGCGGAGCACGCTTTCGAAAGGAGCCTCGCGCACGCCTGCGTCTACCACCAGCGGCACGGGCACCTGGCCGTCCCCAAGGAAGACGAGCCCGACGACTACCCGCTGGGCACGGTGCTGTCCAACCTGCGCACCCGCCACACCAAAATGCCCACCCACCAAGCCGCCGCCCTCCACGCGCTCTACCCGTGGTGGAACGCGCCCTGGAGCACCCTGTGGCAACGCACCTGGCACCAGGCCCGCGACCACGCCGAAGCCCACGGCCCGCTCGAGCCCGCCAGCGGCTTTCCCACCACCAGCTACAGCCTCGGCGAATGGCTGTACCTGCAGTGCACCCGCTACCCCACCCTCCATCCCGAACAACAACGCCTCCTCACCCAGATCGGCATCGACGCCACCGCGGCGGCCGCTGCCCGGCCCCGACGGCGCAGCTACGCAGAACGCTTCCAGATAGGGCTGGCACACGCCCGCGCGTTCGCAGACGTCCACGGCAATCTCGCCGTCGTCACCCACACGGCCGTGCACGACGGCTATCCGCTCGGCCAGTGGCTCGCCAACCAGCGCAATCACCGGCGCTCCAACCGCCGGCCCATGCCCACCGACCGGGCACAGGCCCTCGCAGACATCGATCCCTGGTGGAACCCGCCTTGGCACCTGACGTGGCAGCGTCACTACTACCGGGCCCGCGACGCCGCAGCCGGCCGCCTCCTCCAGGCCGAGGACGGCTTCAATAACCTCGACGACTCTGGTGCGGCCGACTGGTTGTGGCACCAGTGCGCCATGTACGACGAACTCCACCCCCAGCAGCGGCAAATCCTCGCCGACATCGGCATCACCACCAAGGTAGCCCGCATCGCCCTGGAACAGGCACGTACCGCCCCGAAGACGCCGGCTGCAACCCCGTCCCCGGGAATGGAAGACCAGGCTGGCCACCCCACAAGGGCTGCAGACCCGGCGGCTCCCACCGGTCGCCGCCACACGCGGCGTGCCGCCGAGCCGAAGCGTCCCCGCCAGCCCCGCAGCCGCCTCGGGCACCGCCCCGATCTGAGGCCGGGCTTCGAGACGGCCCTAAGATATGCCCGGGCCTGGCACGCCGAACACGGCCACCTTGCCGCTCCCCGTGACACCCGGCACGACGACTACCCCCTGGGCATGTGGCTGTTCAGCCAGCGCAACCGCGCCAAACAGCGCGCCCGATCCGGTACGCCGCCCTCACCCCACCTGTCCGAGCTCGCCGCGATCGACCCGTGGTGGAACCCGCCGTGGGACCTGCACTGGCAACGCAACTACTACCGCGCCCGCGACCACGTCCTAGCAGGCCGCCCCTTCGACCCCGCCGCCCGCGTCCCTGCACCGAGCACCGTCCTGGGCAGCTGGATCACCCGGGCCTGCCTGCAATACCACCAGCTCCACCCAGACCAACAACACCTCCTGAACGCCATCGGCATCACCGCTCAGACAGCCGCACAGTGGCCGCCCAGCCCCCGCCCCCGGCCCCACGCCGAAGCACTCGCTCATGCCCGTACCTGGGCAAGCGAACACGGCCACCTCTGCCCGCCGATCAAGACCGTCCACGACGGCTTCCCCCTCGGCGAATGGCTCGACAGCCAACGCCAACTCGCGAAGAAGCGCAGCAGCCCCTCCCCGACCCAGCAGGTACTCGCCGCGATCGACCCCTGGTGGAACTCTGGCCCATCCTGTGGCAACGCGCCTACCACCACGCACACACCCACCCCCGCCACCCGGCCACCCGCCACTGGATCGACAACCAACGCCGCGGCTGGCTACTCCTCCACCCCGACCAACAACACCTCCTCACCCACATCGACATCCACCCACCGACCTGAATCGCCAGCACCGGTATCGGAGCCGGTGTTGCACGCCGTGGGGCGGAGACCCCACGCGTCGG
>NZ_JBFAPH010000229.1:0-10185 GCF_040675635.1 Streptomyces sp. NPDC049577 | reverse complement strand
GGGCCCGGGCCGGTGAACTCCTCCAGCACGCACCACACCTCGCCGCGCTCCGGCAGCAGGACGGGGTCGGCCCAGCGCAGCCCGCCCCCGGTGGCGGAGAGCGGGGTGAGCGGCCTGGGCTCCGCGCCGCCCGCGGGGGCGTCGGGCTCCCAGGCGTACAGCCGCTGGTCGGCCTGGTGGACGAAGACCAGCAGCGGTCCGCCGGCCTCCCGGGCGGCCCCCGCCCAGGGGAGGCCGCCGTACTCCATGAGCCGGCTGCCGACGTTCCACGGCGCGGCCAGGGACGATCCCTCGCGGCCGTCCGGCCGCCGCCGCACCAGCGTGCTCCGGCCGTCCTCCTCGGGGCGTGGGGCGACCCACCACACCTCGTCGCCGATCGTGCCGGCGAAGTCCGGCCGTCCGTCGTGCGACGCGGCCAGCGCGGCGTCGATCGGGGAGCGCCACGCCCCGTAGGGCGCCGTGGACACCATGATGCTCGAGCCTCCTGATCGTGCGGGTTCGGTTCGGGAAGCGGGCGCCGTCACACCGGCGCGCTCATGAGGAAATGATCGAGGACCCGGACCCCGAAGTGCAGCCCCTCGACGGGCACCCGCTCGTCGACGCCGTGGAAGAGCGCCTGGTAGTCGAAGCCCGCCGGGAGTCTGAGCGGCGAGAAGCCGTAGCAGGCCAGGCCCAGGCGGGCGAACTGGCCGGCGTCCGTGCCGCCGGACATGCAGAAGGGCACCACGTGACCCTCCGGGTCGAAACGCTCGACCGCCGCCCGCATCCGGGCGAACACCGGGGCCTCCACGGGGGCCTGGAGGGAGGTGCCCCGCTGGTAGAACTCCCAGTCGACGTCCGGTCCGGTGAGCCGGTCCAGGGTGGTGCGGAACTCCTCCTCGCCGCCCGGCACGGTCCGTCCGTCGACGTGTCCGACGGCCGTGCCGGGGATGACGTTGATCTTGTAGCCGGCGTTGAGCATGGTCGGGTTCGTGCTGTTGCGCACGGTCGCGGCGACCAGCTTGGCGGCGGTGCCGAGCTTGACCAGCAACTCGTCGACGTCGAAGTCCGGCGCGTCGGGATCGATCTCGATGCCGTGCAGCGCGGAGATCTCGGTGAGCGCGGCCCGGACGACCGGGGACAGCCGCACCGGCCACTGGTGTTCACCGATCCGGGTGATGGCGGCGGCGAGCCGGACGACCGCGTTGCTGGGGTTGATCTTGGAGCCGTGCCCGGCGGTGCCGCGCGCGGTCAGCCGCAGCCATGCCGTGCCGCGCTCGCCCGCCGCGACCGGGTAGAGCCGCAGGCCGCCGTCGGCGTGGAAGGTGTAGGCCCCGGACTCCCCGATGGCCTCCGTACAGCCCTCGAACAGCCCGGCGTGCTCGCGGGCCAGGAAGTCCGCGCCCGCCGCGCCGCGGTCCTCCTCGTCGGCGGTGAAGGCCAGCACGATGTCGCGCGGCGGGCGGACCCCCGCGCGCGCCCAGGCGCGGACGGTCGCGAGGACCATGGCGTCCATGTTCTTCATGTCGATGGCACCGCGGCCCCACACGACGCCGTCGCGCACCTCGCCCGAGAAGGGGTGGACGCTCCAGTCGTCCGGCTCGGCCGGGACCACGTCGAGGTGACCGTGCACCAGCAGGGCGTCGGCGCCCGGGTCGGTGCCCGGGATGCGGGCGACGACGTTCGTCCGGCCGGGGACCGGCTCCAGCAGCCGCGGCTCGGCGCCGGCGCCGGCGAGCAGCTCGGCGACGTACTCGGCGGCGGGGCGCTCCCGGCAGTCCCCGCCACCGCGGTTGGTGGTATCGATCCGGATGAGGTCGGAGGTGAAGCGGACCACTTCCTCCAGCGCCGTCCCGTCCACCCGTTCGGTCGTGCAATCAGCCATATGCTTCCTCCACCGCCGCCGACACGACGGTGGTGACCGCCTTGAAGCAGCGGATTCCGTCGTACATGGTCGGCACGGTGTAGGCGACCCGGCGTTCCCCCGTCTGCGCCACGCCGGGCACCGCCGTGGCGGCCCCGGCGAGGTGCTCGGCGTCGAATTCCAGCTCCACGGTGAACGGCCCGTTCCGCACGGGCTCGTGGCGCACCGCGAGCGGGACGGCGGCGCGTGCCGCCGCCCGGATCTGCGCCGCCGTACGGGCGGGGGTGCGGCAGACGGCCGCGTACCGCGACACGTAGTCCTTGACCGCGACGGAACCGGCCCCGGGGGCGTACCCCTTGGCGTCCTCGCACGTGCGGTCGTCACCGGTCACCAGCACCACCGGCACACCGTATTCGGCGACGACCAGCGAGTTGAGCAACCCCTCGCTGGCCCGCGCGCCGCTCACCCATACGCCGGTGATGGAGTTGGCCAGATAGGTGTGCGCGAGCACTCCCTCGGCGCCCGCCGCCGCGTGGTAGCCGACGAAGGCGATGCCGTCGACGTCGCCGTGCTGCACGCCCTCGACCATGCTCAGGGTCTTGTGCTTGCCGGTGAGCATCTCGACGCGTTCGTCCAGCTTCTCCAGCAGCAGGTTGCGCATGCTCCAGTGCGCCTCGTTGATGAGGACGGCGTCGGCACCGCCGTCGAAGAACCCCTGGGCGGCGGCGTTCACGTCGGAGGTGAACATGTGCCGGCACCGCTCCCACTGCGGCGTCCCCGGCAGCACATCGGCCGGCCAGGTGACCCCGGTGGCACCCTCCATGTCCGCGGAGATCAGGATCTTCACCATCCACCCGTTCTATCGCAGGGCGGGGGGCCGCGCACAGGTCCCGGCGGCACTCGCCGGCGGCGGCCGGCGATTGCGCCCTCTCGACGGCGACCAGTACTACGGCGGCAGGAACTACTGCTGACCTGGCAGGCCCCCTCGCCGTGCGGCGAGGGGGCCTGCCACCGTCTAGCGCCGGGCGCGCAGGACCACGAACTTGGGGTCGCTCGCGACGACCTCGCAGTTGCCGAAGAGGCGGCGCAGCCTGACGTGGTAGCCGAGGTGGCGGTTGCCGATGACCCACAGCTCGCCGCCGGGGCGCAGGGCCCGGCGGGCGCCGGAGAACATGCGGCGGGCGGTGGTGTCGGTGGTGGCGTGGTGGGAGTGGAAGGGCGGGTTGTTGAGCACGAGGTCCACCGATGCCGGGGGCACGGCGGACAGGCCGTCGGAGACCAGGAACTCCGCCCGGGCGTCCGGGCCGGTGTTGGCGCGGAAGGTGGCGCGCGCCGAGTCCACCGCCTGGTGGGACTCGTCGATGAAGGTCACCTCGGCGTCGGGGTTGGCCAGGGCCGCGGCGGTGCCGAGCACTCCGTTGCCGCAGCCGAGGTCGACGACGCGTTCGGGGCCCTTGTGCCGCGGCAGGTGCTGGAGGAAGAAGCGGGTGCCGATGTCGAGGCGGTCGGCGCAGAAGACGCCGGCGTGGTTGACGACGGTCAGTCCCGCGCCGGCGCCGGCGTCGGCGGGCAGCTCGTAGCCGATCGGCCAGGGGCTGCCGGTGCGGGTGATCGCCGGGTCCGGGGTGCAGAAGATGAGCCGGGCCTTCTTGACCGCGAGGGACGTCCTGGTCGGGCCGAGGATCTGCTCGAACAGGCGGAGGGTCGAGGTGTGGATCTCGGTGACCCGGCCGGTGCCGATGACGACGGTGTTCTCGTGCACGGCGGGGGCGAGCCGGTGCAGCTGGTCCTCCAGGAGCGCGAGGCTCTTGGGGACGCGGATCAGCAGGACGTCGATGCGGTCCGGCGGGGTGTCCCGCGTGGACAGCAGGCGGACGGCGCCCGCGTCGGCGCCGTTGCGGGCCAGGTTGGCCCGGGTGGCCTCCTGGGCGAGGAACGAGTCGGTGATCTGCACGGGCCGGTGCGCGGCGAGTGCGGTGGCGAGGGCGCCCCAGCGGTCGCCCATGACGACGACCGTCCCCGAGAGGTCCACGGGCTGCCCGTCGGTCCCGTGCAGGTGCCGCAGCAGGTACTCGTCGGCGGCGTCCCAGGCGCGGAGGGTGTCGCGGGGGTCCTCGGGGAAGCGGGTGAGGCGGAGCTCGCCCCAGGGCGTCGTCAGGCGGTTCATCGTCCTCTCAGGCTATCCCAGCCCCCGTACCGGCCCGTCCGCGCGGCGGAGGACGAACCACTGGGCGGGCAGCGCGATGGGGGTGCCGTCCGGCCCGGGCTCGGTCATGATCAGATCGGTGTGGCCGCCGGCCACGGTCTCCAGGCCGGCCGCGATCAGCAGCCGGGCGACCTCGCCGTCCTCGGCGATGGCCGGGCGCAGGTCGTGGTCGTAGACGCGGCGCAGCTTGGCGGGCGGGCCGCCGGGGGCCTCGGTGGCCCGGCGCAGGACCTCCCGGGCGGCGGTGACGAGTTCCACGACGAAGGCCCGGCCGCGGGTACCGGTCAGCTCGGCCACGGCCGCGGCGACCCGCGCCCGGTCGGACGGGTCGCTCTGATGGATGACGGCGCGCATGTACACATTGCAGTCGCCGAGCCGTTCGTGCAGGGCCCGTACGGCCGGGGTGTCGACGAGGTTGAGCCGCTCGAACTCCGCCGACGCGGTCCGGTCGGCGCGCCGGGCGCGCTCGACGGCCGCCCGGGAGAGGTCCACGCCGATCGCACGGCGGAAGTGGGTGGCCAGGTGGCGGGTCCGGGTGCCGTTGCCGCAGCCGAGGTCGACGACGGGCAGGGCGGGGTCGGCGTGGGGCGCGAAGAGCTCCAGGTGGGGCTCGGCGGTCCCGGACGGGTCGGAGTCCCAGATGGCGTCCCCGGGCTCGTCCGAGGTGGCCTCCCAGAAGCCTTCCCAGGCGTGGAGGTAGCGGTCCGACACGCTCATGGGCGCCCCCGGTCGTCCCGGCCCGGCCGCGCGGCCCGGACCGGGCGGACCAGTGGCTGTTCGCACCACACCGTCTTGCCGGGCCCGGTGTGGCTGGCGCCCCACTCCTGGGCGAGGGCGCCCACCAGGCGCAGACCCCGCCCCTGCTCGTCGTGCGGCTCGCAGGTGAGCAGCGTGGGCAGGGTGTGGTCGTCGTCGGTGACCTCGCAGAGCAGGACGTCGGTCCGTACGAGCCGGAGCCCCACGCGCTCGGTGCGGGCGTGGCGCACGGCGTTGGCGACGAGTTCGCCGACGAGGATCTCGGCCGTCCCGGCGGCCTCGGCCAGGCCCCAGCGGCCGAGCTGGTCGCGGACGAGGCCGCGGGCGCGGCGGGCCTCGGCGGGCTCGGGGGCCAGCTGCCATTCGGCGACGTGCTCGGGCGGGATGCCGTTGAGCCGGGCCATCAGCAGGGCCACGTCGTCCTTGCGGCCGTCGCGCGGGTTGAGGGCGCGGATGATGGTGTCGCAGGCGTCGTCCATGGAGGCCGCCGGATGGGCGGCGGACTCGCAGAGGGCGGCGAGGCCGGCGCCGATGTCCTGGCCGCGGACCTCCACCAGGCCGTCGGTGCACAGCACCAGCCGGTCGCCGGGCGCGACACGGACGGTGGCCGGCTCGAAGGGCACGCCGCCGACCCCTATGGGGGCGCCGGTGGGCAGCCGCAGCAGCTCGCTGCGCCCGTCCTCGGCCCGGACGAGCACGGGCGGGATGTGACCGGCGTTGGCGATGCGCAGCTCGGAGCGGATCGGGTCGTAGACGGCGTACAGGCAGGTGGCGAGGTAGTGCTCGCCGAGGCGCTGGGCGAGGTCGTCGAGGTTGCGCAGGAGCTGCTCGGGCGGCAGGTCGAGGGCGGCCATGGTCTGCACGGCGGTGCGCAGCTGGCCCATCATGGCGGCGGAGTTCAGGCCGTGGCCCATGACGTCGCCGACGACGAGGGCGGTGCGGGAGCCGGGGAGTTTGACGGTGTCGAACCAGTCGCCGCCGACGCGGCCGAGCCGGGTGCCGGGCAGATAGCGGGTGGCGGTGTCGCAGCCGGCCGTGCGCGGGGTGAGCTGCGGCAGCATGCTGTCCTGGAGAGTGTCGGCGACGTTCTCCTGGTGGGTGTACATACGGGCGTTGTCCAGGACGAGCCCGGCGCGGGCGGCAAGTTCGGCGCCGGTGGTGCGGTCCATGTCGTTGAAGGGCTCACGGCCCTCGCGGCGCATGAGGACCATGAAGCCGAGGACCACGTCGCGCGCCTTGAGGGGGACGATCAGCATCGACCGGCCGTTGATCAGGGGGCGCAGGTCGCGCTTCTCGAACTGGGCGGAGATGCGGTTGCCGGCCTCCTCGCTGACGCGCGGGACGAGCACGGGCTCGCCGGTGACCATGCACTGGAAGAACGGGGTGTGCTCGGGGAAGGCGATGGCCTCGCCGACGGGGACGGTGTCGTCCCAGCGGCCGGGTTCGTCGTTGTGCTCGACCCAGACGCGGTGCCAGACGGTGGTGACGTCGGGCGGGCCGTCGGGGAAGCCCTCGCCGGCCAGGACGGCGGCGCGCAGATGGGTGCCGGCGAAGTCGGTGAAGCGCGGCACGGCGGCGCTGGTGACCTCGCGGATGGTGCGTTCGAGGTCGAGGGAGGTGCCGATGCGGCCGCTGACCTCGTTGAGGAATTCCAGGCGTTCCCGGACGGCGGCGTGTTCCAGGTCGGGTTCCGGGCCGGGCCCGCGGGGCGGCGGCACGGCAGCGGTCCCCGGCTGCTGCGGGCGGGCGGCGGGCCGGCGGGGCGTGCCCCAGTCGTGGGTGACGGGCACCCGCTCGCTGCGGCTGATCTCCAGGGCGGGGTAGCCGAGTTCGAGGACCTGGGCCATGATCCGGCCGTTGAGGGCGGGGCCCATGTTGGGCAGGGTGCCGGAGAGCCGCCGGGCGAGGTCGTCGGGGTCGGGGAAGTCGGTGTGCGGGGCGAAGACGGGGAGGAGGCGGGCGCCGTCCGCGCGGCCGCCGGCGTCGGCGGCGAGCACGAGCAGCCGCTCCGGGCCGGGCCCGGCGAGCGGGTATGCCCACCACAGGACGTCGGTCCTCTCGCGCCCGGGGGCGGCGCAGCGGGCGCGGCCGGCGCGGGCGTATCCCTCGGGGCCGTCCAGTGCGCCGGAGACCGGCAGCAGGTCGATCGCCGGGCGGCCGACCGCGTCCTGCCGGCCGGGGCCGAAGAGGCGGCGGGCTCCACTGCTCCAGTGCGTCACGAGCCCGGTGGAGGCCACGACGACGACCGCGAGCGGAATGCGGCCCGCGGCGGCGCGCCGCGAGGTGCCACTGTCCATGGGCGGTTGCTCCTTCGTCCCACGTCCGCGCAAGATCTGCGCCACCGTGCACCACGGTAGGGCTGCGGCCCGGCCCGGCGGTGGTTGTTTCCCCAAACCCGCCTCTTCGTGTTCCTGTCGGGGTCTCGTGCCGGACCGGCGTCTTCCTAGTCCTCTTCCTAGTCCTCGTGGCCGAGTTGAAGATCCCTTTCCGTCCGGCCGCCGCCCGCGATCTGCAGGACAGTGGCGACGGGCGGGTAGCCGGCGGCGACGACGGTGTACTCCCCCGCCGAGAGGTCGACGAAGCGGAACGTGCCGTCGGGGCCGGTGATCGCGGAGTCCACGACGTTGCCGGCGGCGTCCAGGAGTGTGACGCGGGCGTCCTCGACGGGCCGTCCGCCGCCGGCCCGTACGGTGCCGCGCAGCACGGCGCCGCCGGCCAGTTCGATGTCCTGGCGGGTCTCGCGGGCGGACTGCACGGTCACCGGCATGGCGGCGGGGCGGAAGGCGGGGGCGCTGGAGGCGAGGGTGTACTCGCCGGCCACCAACTCGCCGATGACGTAGCCGCCTTCGTGTCCGGTACGGGTGGAGGCGACGACCTCGCCGTGCACATTGGTCAGGGTCACCAGCGCGTCGCGCACGGGGGTTCCGTCGGCGGTGCGGACGGTGCCGGCCAGCCGGCCGGCGCCGCCGAGGACGACGTCGAGCTCGACGGGGCGTTCGCCGACGGTGACGGTGACGGCCTGCGGCTGGTGGCCGCCGGCGGCGGCGATGAGGACGTACGAGCCGGTGCCGGGCGTGCTGAGCGCGTACCGTCCGTCCTCGCCGGTGGCGCCGCGGCCGATCTGCCGTCCCTGGACGTCGATGAGGGTGAGGGCGGCGCGCGGGACGGTGGTGCCGTCGTGGTGCTGGACGGCGCCGGTGACGGGGATGCCCGCGACGAACGGCGGCGGCACGGCCTCGGCCTGTGGCGCGGTGCGTGCGGAGGGGATGGCGGCCTCGGGGGCGTTGTGGGACACCAGGGGTTTCTCTTTCAGCAGGAAGGCGAGCAGGAAGCCCAGGACCAGCACCGGTACGAGGTAGAGGAAGATCCTGGGCATGGCTTCGGCGTAGGCCCGGACGTAGCCGTCGCGCAGCGGCGCGGGCAGGGCGCGGACCAGCTGCGGAGTGATGGAGTCCGGGGCCGGCCGGCCGGGGCGGTGCGGCAGTTCGGCGGCGAGGGCGGCGGAGAGGCGGTGGGTGAAGAGGGTGCCGAAGACGGCGGCGCCGAGGGAGCCTCCGATCTGCCGGAAGTAGTTGCCGGCACTGGTGGCGGCGCCGAGGTCGGCGGGGTGCGCGGAGTTCTGCACGGCGAGGACCAGGACCGGCAGCGAGAGTCCGACGCCGGTGCCGAGGATGGCCATCCAGAGGCTGTGGGCCAGCCGTCCGGTGCCGGTGTCGAGGTGGGAGAGCAGGTACATGCCCTGGGCGGAGAGCGCGCCGCCGAGGATGAGGAGCAGCTTGTAGTGGCCGGTGCGGCTGATGAGCTGGCCGGAGACGAGGGAGGCGACGACGATGGCGCCCATCATGGGCAGCATCAGCAGCCCGGACTCGGTGGCGCCGGCGCCGTCGGCCATCTGGAGAAAGCTGGGCAGGTAGTTGGCCGCGCCGAAGAGGCCGACACCGGCGACCGCGCCGACGAGGGAGGTGACGGTGAAGACCGGGTCCCGGAAGAGGTGCGGTGGGATGATCGGTTCTGCTGCGTACTGTTCGACGACGACGAAGAGCAGGGCGCTGCCGATCGTGCCGGCGGCGAGGCCGAGGACGGTCCGGGAGGTCCACGCGTACTCGGTGCCGCCCCACGTCGTCAGCAGGACGACGCAGGTGGAGGCGCTGGTGAGCAGCAGCGCGCCCAGCACGTCGAAGCGTCCCCGGCGCGGCGGCCGGGGCAGGCGGAGGCCGGCCGCGACGACGGCCAGGGTGAGGAGCCCGAAGGGCACGTTGAGGTAGAAGCACCAGCGCCAGGAGGCGTGGTCGGTGCAGAAGCCGCCGAGCAGCGGGCCGGCGACGGAGGCCAGTCCGTAGGCGGCGCTGATGACGCCCAGGTACCTGCCGCGCTCGCGGGGCGGGACGATGTCGCCGATGATCGCCTGGACGCCGATGAGCAGTCCGCCGGCGCCGACGCCCTGGAGGGCGCGGAAGGCGATGAGCTGGTCCATGGTCCGGGACCAGCCGGCCAGTGCGGAGCCGGCCGTGAAGACGGCGATGGCGAAGACGAAGACGGATTTGCGGCCGGAGAGGTCGCCGAGCTTGCCGTGGAGCGGCAGGGTGACCGTGGAGGTCAGCAGGTAGGCGGTGACGACCCAGGACATCCGGTGCACGCCGTGCAGATCGCCCACGATCCCCGGCAGGGCGGTCGCCACGACGGTCTGGTCGAGGGCCGCCAGCAGCAGCGCGAGCATCAGCCCGGTGAAGACGAGCCGCACCCGGGCCGGGCGCGGCGGCGGCTCGGTCCCGGCGGGGGCGGGTTCACAGGGGGGCAGGACGAGCGTCGCGTCGCTCTTCACCATGGTCTCGGAGGTGGACCCGCCCACGTACTGCTCCCCTCGTCACGCCCTGCGTTGGCGGCCCATTTCTCGCATTTCGCGACAAGCGCGGGCAACCGGGACGTTTCGACCGGAAGTCGTCTCAGGAGGTCTTTCCGCCGGTCGGAGGCCGTATACGCGCGTCGGCGCGGGCCGGGGAAAACCACTCGAAACGGTGAGGCCCGGAACGGTCTCGTCCGATCCGGGCCCCGGGCCGTGGCGCCGTCACTTCTCCACTTCGGCGGCGAGCCGCTCGAGGACGGCGTCGTAGATGCGGCCGAGCCCCTTGGGGGCGAAGGTCCGCTCGAAGAAGCCGCCGACGCCTCCGGCGCCGTTCCAGGTGGTGGTGACGACCACCCTGGCGCGGCCCTCCCCGGCGGGGGTGACGATCCAGTTCGTGACCATGGAGGAGTTGCGGTCCTTCTCGACCAGGTGCCCGGTCGACCCGGTGGGCTCGTCGACCTCCAGCAGGCAGTCGCGGACGCGCTTGCTGGTGGCCTGGAGCTTCCAGTGCACGAGCGTGCCCTTGCCGTCGCCGCC
>NZ_JBFAPH010000228.1:0-10236 GCF_040675635.1 Streptomyces sp. NPDC049577 | reverse complement strand
GGGCAGGACCAGGTTGCTGAACCAGCCGGCGGGGTCGTCGGCGAAGTTCGTGTAGTCGGCGCCGAACCAGCCCAGCCAGTAGTGGAAGACGGCGACCCGGAACTCCGCCCGGCCGACCGGCAGACCCTGCTTCATGAACGCGTCCGCGCACCCCAGATCGCGCAGCGCCTCCAGGGCCCGCTGCCAGACCACGCAGGCCCGGGCCTCCTGCTTCGTGCTGGGCTCCTTGTCGACGATCAGCGTGTCCACGCCGTACCGGCGCAGGGCGATCGCCAGGGCGAGGCCCGTGGGACCGGCACCGATGACCACGACGTCCCGGAAGTACTTCACGTGTCCCCCCTCCGCCGGTGGCGCCGGCGCTGCCCCTATCGTGCGGGAAGAAGAGACTCAGCCTCAATGGTGCGTGTTTGGGACAACTGACCCCTTTGTTACCGCCATAAAACGCGAGGAGACCCCGGCAAGGGCCGGGGTCTCCTCCGTTCGGGTCACCGTCAGTGCTGTTCCTCGGCCGCGACCGGCTTCGGGATCAGGAAGGACGTCGCGAGGGCGGCCGCCAGGATGACGACGCCGGCGATCATGCCGGCGGTGTAGCCGCCGGCCGAGGCCGCGTCGTCGGGGAGGGCGGCGGTCTTCACCGCGTAGAGGAGGGCGAAGCTCAGACCCGCGCCGAGGTTGAAGGCGCCGGCGTTCAGGCCGGGCAGGAAGCCCGGGTTCTCCTTGGGCGAGAGGACGACGCCGAGACCGTTGAGGACGATGTTCGCCACGCCCGCGTAGGTGATGCCCACGAGGATCGAGGCCGCGAGCAGCAGGACGCGCGAGTGGGCCGGGATCGTGAGGATCATCAGGACCACGGAGACGGCCGAGCCGACGAGGCCGAGGCGCAGGACGCGGCGGTAGCCGAAGGTCGCGGCGAGCCGGCCGGCGACCGGGCCCATGGCGAGGCCGGCGAGGGCGTAGGGGGTGAGGGTCCACCAGGCGGACTGCTCGGCGCCCATGCCCAGTCCGGCCTTCGCGTCCTGGGCGAAGGCGGGTATCAGGCCGTTCATGACGGCGAACACGCCGGTCATGGTGAGGACGGTGGTCAGCAGGGTCGCCCACGTGCCGCGCTGCCGCAGGTGCCGGGTGGCGACCAGCGGGTGGCCGGAGCGGTCCTCGGTGCGCCAGAAGAGGCCGAAGGCGACCGCGGATATCGCGGTCAGGACGCCCACGACGGCCCAGTTCGCGTCACCGAGCTTGCCCGCCTCGTTGAGCGCGACGAGCAGCGAGCCGACCGACACGACGAGCAGGGCGACGCCCGGCCAGTCCATGCGCGTGGCCTCGGTCACCTTGGTCTCGGGCGTCATGGTGACCACGAGCGCGGTGGCGATCACCGCGACGACGGCCATCGCCCAGAAGACCGACTGGAAGCCGTGGTGATCGGCCAGGTAGCCGCCGCCCAGGGAGTCGACGCCGGCGATGCCGCCGTTGACGGCGGTGATGACGCCCAGCAGGGTGCCGTACCGCTTCGGCTCGCTGACCTCGACCCGCAGCATGATCAGACACAGCGGCACGGTCGGCCCGGAGGCCCCCTGGATCACCCGGCCGACGAAGAGCACCGGCACGCTCGTCGCCAGCGCGGCGACGACGCAGCCGACCGCCATGAGGACCAGCATTCCGGCCAGCACCTTGCGGCGGCCGATGACGTCACCGAGCCGGGGCAGGAAGAGCGAGAAGAGGGCCGCCGAGGTGAAGAAGGCGGTCTGGGTGAGCCCGATCTCCGCGGAGCTCGCGCCGAGGCTGTCCTCGATGCTCTTCAGCGCGGGGCTGAGCATGCTGGCGTTGAGCTGGAAGGCGATGCAGGCGGTGAGCAGGGCGGTGACCAGGACGCCCACCCGGACGGGGCGGGGCGCGGTAAGAGAAACGTTCATGCCTCGTGGATCGATCTTTGGGAGCACACACAGAAAAACCCCAGCTCAGCCGGGGCTATTGACCTGCGGAAACACAGCGCGAAGGGGCTTGTTCAGCAGTCAAGGGTACATGGCCCGTACCGGGTGTTTCCGGGTGTTTCTAGGTGTTACGAAGTGCTTTCGGTCACGCGCCGGTCAGCCGGCCGGCCGGCATCCGGGCAGGTCGGGACCGCTGGTCCTGCCCACCGGGACCGTCGCGCGTGCCACTCCGGATGGTTCCGGATACCTTGCCCGGCGCTCCCGCCACTACCTTGTCGACGCCGTCCGCCAGACCGACCCGTCCGGAGCCCGGGGAGCAGCGATGCCGACGACCGTCACGACTGTCACGACCGGCCGACCGACCGGCACCGCACTCGGGTATCAGGAGCGCGAGGTGCTCTCCGCGGTCGGCTGCGGCCTGCGGGACGACGAGATAGCCACCGCCCTCGCCATCCCCGAGGATGCCGTGGCCGGGCACCTCGCGCGCATCCTCGTGAAACTCGGGCTGCGCGACCGGGCCGCCGCCATCGTCCACGCCTTCGACTGCGGCCTGGTCGTCCCCGGCCGCGGCCCCCGCGCGCAGGCAGTGAGCCCGGCTCCGCGGACCGCCGTCGGCCGGGCGGCCGGACCGAAGGTGCGGATCTCCGTACTGGGACCGCTTCAGGCGTGGCAGGACGGGCGGCCACTGAGCCTGGGACATCTCCGCCAGCAAGCCGTCCTGGCGGCGCTGGCGCTGCGCGCAGGGCGGGCACTCGGCCGGCAGGCACTGCTCGACGGAATATGGGGGACGGAGCCGCCGGCCGCGAACGTGGTGCCGGTCTACATCTACCGACTGCGCAAGACCCTGAGTACCGGGGACGGCCTGGACCCGGTCATCGTGCACGACCGGCGGGGCTACCGGTTGGTCACCGGCGCGGTCGACGTGGACG
Source organism: Streptomyces sp. NPDC049577 (assembly GCF_040675635.1). Lineage (NCBI taxonomy): Bacteria > Bacillati > Actinomycetota > Actinomycetes > Kitasatosporales > Streptomycetaceae > Streptomyces > Streptomyces sp. NPDC049577. Next base: position 7,382 of record NZ_JBFAPH010000228.1, on the reverse strand, counting down.
TGGCACGCATGGAAAATCTGGTCGCCGACATCGGGGCGGCCGATCGAGCGGGCGAACCGGCCGAGGCGGTCCGTCTGTGTTCCCAGGCGCTGGACCTGTTTCACGGGGAACTCCTCGCCGGCCTGCCAGGGCCGCTCGCCGAACTGGAACGGCTGCGGCTCACCGAGCGCCGGATCGCCATCGCGCAGCGGAAATCGGAGTGGCAACTACGCTTGGGCCGGCACTCCGAAGCCGTCGCCGAACTGTTCGCCCTGTCCGCGGCGCATCCCCTGAACGAGCCGGTGGCCGCGCTGCTGATGCGGGGGCTCTCCCGCAGCGGCCGGCAGGCCGACGCATTGGCCGTGTTCGACCGCGTCCGCCGCCGCCTGGCTGACGATCTGGGGGTTCCTCCCAGCCGCATGCTGCGGCGGACGCACCAGATGATCCTGCGTGGGGCCGAGACCGGCCTCGGCCCCACGAGAACCCCGCGGTAGGCGGACCGGCGCCGGTGTGCGCGGCGGACGGTCAGGAGGCGAAGGCCCTTTCCAGCCTGGGGACCAGGTCCCGGAGGTCCTGTTCCCAGCAGCCGCCGTTGTGGCCGCCGTTGCACTGGGTGCCCCAGGCGGAACCATCGCCGTAGTCCACGTAGTAGTAGGACATGCCCAGGGCGTCCATGCGGTCCTTGACGTGTTTGGCCGCGCCTTCGAGCCAGAACTCCGGCTCGGTGACCGAGCCCCGCCCGTTGCCCACGTAGACGGAGACCCCGATCCCGGTGAGTCTGTCCATGTGCTGTGACGGGTCGATCGCGTTCCACCGCCAGTCGGCGTTGAACACCGGGTAGGGCGAGCCGAACAGGGCGTCGCTGTCCACGCCGGGCTTGTAGGGGTCGTCGGTGGGGTCGCAGGCACCGGATGACGAGCCGCAGATCACGCCCTGCGCGTCGATGAGGGAGGCGACGACGGCCAGCCGCAGGTCCATGGAGTCGGCCGACAGATCGATGTCCCCGGACAGGGATGCGGTCTGACTGAACAGTTCGGGATGGTCCTGGGCGTAGTGGAAGGCCCCGAACCCGCCCATGGAGACACCGGCGATGGCCCTGGCGACCAGCCATGATCAGGCTCATCGCCTCCGCCCGCGTGGCGGAATCGCGGAGCTGGCCCCGCACCGCCGACGTGAGCGTCTTGGCGCCCGGCTTGCGGATGCCCCGCATGGACATGCACATGTGCTCGCACTCGACCACGACGACCACGCCGCGCGGTTCGAGGATCTCCATCAGCGAGTCGGCGATCTGCGTCGTCAGGCGCTCCTGTACCTGGGGGCGGCGCGCGAAGACGTCCACCAGCCGGGCCAGCTTCGACAGGCCCGTGATCTTGCCGCTAGTCGCCGGGATGTAGCCGACGTGCGCCACGCCGTGGAACGGCACCAGGTGGTGCTCACAGGTGCTGTAGACCTCGATGTCCCGCACGAGCACCATCTCGTCGTGGCCCAGGTCGAAGGTCGTGGTCAGCACGTCCGCCGGCTCCTGCCGGAGGCCCGCGAATATCTCCTTGTACGCCCGCGCGACCCGCGCGGGGGTCTCGCGCAGCCCCTCCCGGTCGGGATCCTCCCCGACCGCGATGAGCAGCTCGCGGACGGCGTTCTCGGCCCGCTTCTCGTCGAATTCTCCGACAGGGCTCACGGCGTCCAGCGTCACCGGGTCGGTCATGGAGTTGCCTCGTTCTCTCGTACGTACACGCGCCCGTGCGGCGGCGGACATGCGAATGCCGCGCACCCAAGGCTAAAACCTGAGTGGCGCGGCATCCATTCCGGGCCCGCACGGGCCCGGGGGCCCGGCGGGGAGGCGGTCAGCTCTCGGTACCGGGGTTGTCCTTCGACAGCTCGACGGTGTCGACCGTGGTCGAGCCGTTGCTCGGGGCCAGCTCCTTCGGCGAGAGCACCGGCGGGCGGGTCGAAGGCGTACGGCGCGAGGAACCCGTCCAGGCCGGGCGGGCCGGGCGCTTGACCACGTGCTTGAAGATCTCGGCGATCTCCTCCTTGTTCAGCGTCTCCTTCTCCAGGAGCGCCAGAACCAGGTTGTCCAGCACGTCGCGGTTCTCGACGAGGATCTCCCACGCCTCGTTGTGCGCGGTCTCGATCAGCTTCTTGACCTCTTCGTCGACCAGCGCGGCGACCTCTTCGGAGTAGTCGCGCTGGTGCGACATCTCGCGGCCCAGGAAGGGCTCGGAGTTGTCGGAGCCGAACTTGATCGCGCCGAGGCGCTCGGTCATGCCGTACTGGGTGACCATGGCGCGGGCCGTGGCCGTGGCCTTCTCGATGTCGTTGGCCGCACCGGTGGTCGGGTCGTGGAAGACGAGCTCCTCGGCCGCGCGTCCGCCCAGCATGTAGGCCAGCTGGTCGAGCATCTCGTTGCGCGTGGTGGAGTACTTGTCCTCGTCGGGCAGGACCATGGTGTAGCCGAGCGCGCGGCCCCGGGACAGGATCGTGATCTTGTGGACCGGGTCGGAGTTCGGGGAGGCCGCCGCGACCAGGGCGTGTCCGCCCTCGTGGTACGCGGTGATCTTCTTCTCCTTGTCGCTCATGATCCGGGTCCGCTTCTGCGGGCCGGCCACGACGCGGTCGATCGCCTCGTCCAGCATGTGGTTGTCGATCAGCTTCCGGTCGCTGCGGGCCGTCAGCAGGGCGGCCTCGTTCAGCACGTTGGACAGATCGGCACCGGTGAAGCCGGGGGTGCGGCGGGCGACGGCGGCCAGGTCGACGTCGGGCGCGACCGGCTTGCCCTTCTGGTGGACCTTGAGGATCTCCAGACGGCCCTGCATGTCCGGGCGGTCGACGGCGATCTGCCGGTCGAAGCGGCCCGGGCGCAGCAGCGCCGGGTCGAGGATGTCCGGCCGGTTGGTGGCGGCGATCAGGATGACGCCGCCCTTGACGTCGAAGCCGTCCATCTCGACGAGCAGCTGGTTCAGGGTCTGCTCACGCTCGTCGTGACCGCCGCCGAGGCCCGCGCCGCGGTGCCGGCCGACGGCGTCGATCTCGTCGACGAAGACGATGGCCGGGGCGTTGGCCTTGGCCTGCTCGAAGAGGTCACGGACCCGGGAGGCGCCGACACCGACGAACATCTCGACGAAGTCGGAGCCGGAGATCGAGTAGAACGGGACGCCGGCCTCGCCCGCGACGGCGCGCGCGAGCAGCGTCTTGCCCGTACCGGGCGGGCCGTACAGCAGCACGCCCTTGGGGATCTTGGCGCCGACGGCCTGGAACTTGGCGGGCTCCTGGAGGAACTCCTTGATCTCCTGGAGCTCCTCGACCGCCTCGTCGGAGCCGGCCACGTCGGCGAAGGTGGTCTTGGGGGTGTCCTTGGTGATCAGCTTGGCCTTGGACTTCCCGAAGTTCATGACCCGGGAGCCGCCGCCCTGCATCTGGTTCATCAGGAACAGGAACACCACGACGATCAGGACGAACGGCAGCAGCGAGAGCAGCACCCCGATGAAGGGGTTCTGCTTCGACGTCGAGACGTTGTAGCCCTCGGGGAGCGTCTGGTTGTCGTCGTCATCGGCCTTGGCCTGCAGATCCTTGGAGATCTCGACGCCCTGGTCGCCGATGTAGTTCGCCTGGATCTTGCTGCTGCCCTTGATCTTCTGGCCGCTCTTGAGCTCGACCTTGATCTTGTTCTCGTCGCCCGTCGTCAGCTCGGCCGACTTCACCATGTTCTTGTCGATCGCATGCACGACCTGACTGGTGTCCACCGACTTGTAGCCGCCGGACGAGCCGACGACCTGCATCAACACGACCACGGCGAGGACGGCCAGCACGATCCACATGACCGGCCCACGGAAGTAGCGCTTCACGTCCATCCATACGGGGCGCGTGCGCCCCGTCCCTCCTGCCACAGTGAGGCACGGTCACCCCCGGACGGGGTGCCTGTGCGTGCGGTGTTCTGCTCGACCTTGCAGTACTGAAAAAGAGTGCTTGAAAGGACCGACCTTCGGACGGTACCCCAGCATTGTCACCCGACGCCGCCGCAGACGGTCAACAAAGCCGCCTTCGCATGCTCCAACGGCGGGAACCGGGAAACGGTTCCCGCGCGCCGGAAAAGCGGGTCGGTACGGCGGTGACGATTCGCCCCCGGCCGCGCCCGGCGGGGGCCCGGGCCGCTGCTCAGCCGCCGTAGACGTGCGGCGCGAGCGTGCCCACGAAGGGCAGGTTGCGGTATTTCTCCGCGAAGTCGAGCCCGTAACCGACCACGAACTCGTTCGGGATGTCGAAGCCGACCCACTTCACGTCGATGGCGACCTTGGCGGCCTCCGGCTTGCGGAGCAGGGTCACGACGTTGAGCGAGGCGGGCTCGCGCGAGCCCAGGTTCGACAGCAGCCAGGACAGCGTCAGGCCGGAGTCGATGATGTCCTCGACGATCAGGACGTGCTTGCCCTTGATGTCGGTGTCCAGGTCCTTGAGGATGCGGACCACGCCGGAGGACTGGGTGCCGGCGCCGTACGACGACACGGCCATCCAGTCCATGGTGACCGGGTTGGACAGGGCACGCGCCAGGTCCGCCATCACCATCACGGCGCCCTTGAGGACGCCCACGATGAGCAGGTCCTTGCCCGCGTACTCCGCGTCGATCTTGCCCGCGAGCTCCGCCAGCTTCGCGTCGATCTCTTCCTTGGTGATGAGCACCGACTTCAGGTCGGTGCCCATGTCCTTTACGTCCACCCGCGCCACTCTCGCTCGTTTCGGACACTTCCGGCCGTGGTGCCGGACGGCCCGTACGGTTTGCCGATGCTCGTTCGAGTCAGCCCTGCCGGAGGACCAGTCTGCCACCCTGGCGGCGAACCGCGACGCGCCCGGGCAGGTTGATCGTCCCCTGGCCGCGCCAGCCGGTGATCAGCCGGTCGACTTCCTCGATGTGCCGGGCGAAGAGCGAACCGGCCGGGGAGCCCGCGGCGATCACCGCGCGGCGGATCACGCGGCGCCGCACGGCGGGGGGCAGGGCGTACAGCTTGGCGCACTCCAGGCCGCCGCTGTCGTCCCGGACGGACGGCTCGACGGTGGCGGCCCAGGCGTCCAGGGCGTCCGCGTCGTCCCGGGAGAGCTGGGCGGTGCGGGCGAGGGCCTCGACGACGCCCTTGCCGAGGGCCTTCTCCAGGACGGGCAGCGCCTCGTGGCGGACGCGGGAGCGGGTGTAGGCGGGGTCGGAGTTGTGCGGGTCGTCCCAGACGGGCAGCGACTGGACCATGCACGCCTTGCGGGCCGTCTGGCGGTCGAGGCCGAGGAAGGGCCGGCGGTAGCGGCCGCCGACGCCGGAGGTGACGGCCATCCCGGACAGGGAGCGGATGCCGGAGCCGCGGGCGAGACCCAGCAGAACGGTCTCTGCCTGGTCGTCACGGGTGTGGCCGAGGAGGATCGCGGCGGCACCCAGCCGCTCGGCGACGGCGTCGAGCGCGGCGTAGCGGGCGTCGCGGGCGGCGGCCTCGGGACCGCCGTCCCGGCCCACGTCGACCGTGACGGCCTCCACGGGGTCCAGGCCGAAGGCGGTGAGGCGGCTCGCGACCTCGGCGGCGCGGAGGTCGGAGCCCTCCTGGAGGCCGTGGTCGACGGTCACCCCGCCGGCGCGGATGCCGAGCCGGGGGGCCTCGAAGGCGAGGGCGGAGGCGAGGGCCATGGAGTCGGCGCCGCCGGAACAGGCGGCCAGGACGAGCGGCTGCCGGCCGTGCGGGGCCGCCGACGCGCCGGGTGCCGACGCGCTGGTCACTGAGGCGGGGGGAGCCAGGGTGAGGACGTCGTGGAGAACGCGGCGAACCGCCAGGCGTATCGCCGCGACCGCGGGGTGTGGACCCATGTCCGTGTGTCCAATCGTTCCATCGAGGGGGGTATCGGGGGGATGTTCCGTCACGCTGTGTATGTCGATGGTGACAGAGATGAGCCTTTACCCGAGCATCGCACGCCCACCCTTGGCTTACGGTCCCTCGGAAGAGTGATTACGGGAGCGTTCTTCCGTCCCGGGGTCGCCCCGAGGGGGTACCGGGCTCAGCCCTCCGGCCGCCGGTGCACCCGCGCGACCCAGTCCGCCGGTTTGGCGATCTCGGCCTTGGTGGGGAGCGTGTTCGGGGACGTCCAGACCCGGTTGAACCCCTCCATGCCGACCTCGTCCACGACCGCGCGGACGAACCGTTCACCCTCACGGTACTGCCGCAGCTTGGCGTCGAGTCCCAGCAGCTTGCGCAGCGCCACGTCCAGCCGGCCGGCGCCGCTCGCGCGGCGCTTCTGGAACTTCTCCCGGATCTCGGCCACGGACGGCACGACCTGGGGGCCCACCCCGTCCATCACATAGTCCGCGTGCCCCTCCAGCAGCGACATCACGGCCGTCAGCCGGCCGAGGATCTCCCGCTGGGCCGGCGTCTGCACCAGCTCGACGATGCCGATGCCGCGGCGCTCCTGCTGCTCCTCGTCCTGGGCGTGGCCGCCCGCGAGCGACTGGAACGCCTCCCGCACCCGCTCCAGCAGCGTCGCCGGGTCGACCTCGGTCTCCGACAGGAACGCCTGGATCTCGCCCTGGATGTGGTCGCGCAGCCAGGGCACGGCCGTGAACTGCGTGCGGTGCGTCTCCTCGTGCAGGCACACCCACAGCCGGAAGTCGTGCGGGTCGACCTCCAGTTCGCGCTCGACGTGCACGATGTTCGGCGCCACGAGGAGCAGCCGGCCGCCGCCGTCCTCCGAGCCCGGCAGCTCGCGGCTGACCGGGGCGAACGTCTCGTACTGCCCCAGCACGCGCGACGCCAGGAACGACAGCAGCATCCCGAGCTCCACGCCGGTCACCTTGCCGCCGACCGCGCCCAGCACGTTGCCGCCCGGCAGCGAGCCGCGCCGGTCCTGCATCCGCTCCAGCAACGGCCCGAGCAGGGCCCGGAACCCGGCCACGTTCGCCCTGATCCACCCGGGCCGGTCGACCACCAGCACGGGCGTGTCCGCGGCCCGCTCCCCCGTCGCCATCCCGGTGAACGCCCGGACGTGCTCCTCCGACGACTTCGCGTGCCGGCGCAACTCGGCGACCACGTCCCGCGCCTCGTCCCGGCTGACCTCCGGCCCCGACCGCACGAGCCGGCTCGCGGTCGCCACCGCGAGCTTCCAGTCGACCATCTCCGCACCGCTGCCGTTGCCGCTGCCGCTGCCGCTGCTCGTCATGGCTTTCACGGTACGTGCTGCGCACGGCTTCCGTAGAGGTCTTCCCCAGCCCCTCCGCATCCGCGGGGGTCCCCCACACACTCCCCCCGCGACGGCGAAAGGGGGCGCGGCCCGATGCGCGAGGCCCCGCCTCACACTCCCGCCCCGACAGCGAACCCCGCCGGCCGGCTCGGCACCGCCGAACACCACCACCGTGGCCACGCGCCGCCGCGGCGGGAAGGGGG
>NZ_JBFAPH010000227.1:0-10238 GCF_040675635.1 Streptomyces sp. NPDC049577 | reverse complement strand
CACCTGCTGTGCCGTCGTGCCCGCGCGGATGTCGTTGACGCCCTCGAAGACGATGCCGGGGCCCCGGCCGCGGCGGGCTCGGGCTCGGGCGCCTCCTGGAGGACGACGTGGGCGTTGGTGCCGCCGATCCCGAAGGAGCTCACCCCGATCCGGCGCGGCGTCTCGCCCTCGGCCCAGGGCCGCAGCTCGGTGTTGACGAAGAAGGGGGTGGTGGCGAAGTCGATGCGCGGGTTGGGCGCGCGGAAGTGCAGGCTCGGCACGAGCGTGCGGTGCTGGAGCTGGAGGACGGCCTTGATGAGGCCGGCGATGCCGGCCGCGGTCTCCAGATGCCCGATGTTGGACTTCACCGAGCTCACCGCGCAGAACCCGGTGTCCTCGGTGGACTGCCTAAAGGCCCGGGTGAGCGCCTTGATCTCGATGGGGTCGCCGATGGGCGTGGCGGTGCCGTGGGCCTCCAGCGCGGTGACGGTCCGGGCCGGCACGCCGGCGGCGCGCAGCGCGTCCAGGACGACGCGTTCCTGGCCGGCGGCGCTGGGCGAGGTGTAACCGACCTTGTCGGAACCGTCGTTGTTGACCGCCGAGCCCTTGAGCACGGCCAGGATCCGGTCGCCGCCGGCCCGCGCGTCGGCCAGCCGCTTGAGGACGACCACACCGGCCCCGCTGCCGAAGACGGTGCCCTGCCCGTCGGCGTCGAAGGGCCGGCAGTGCCCGTCGGGCGAGTAGATCAGCCCGCGCTCGTAGAGGTAACCCGCGCGGTGCGGCACCCGGACGGTCACGCCGCCGGCGAGGGCGAGGTCGCAGGCGCCGGTGAGCAGCGCCTGCGCGGCCTCGTGCACGGCCACCAGCGAGGTGGAGCAGGCCGTCTGCACGGAGACGGCGGGCCCGGTGAAGCCGAGCTGGTGGGCGGTGCGGGTGGCGAGGAAGTCCTTGTCGTTGTGGATCTGCAGCTCGAAGGAGGCGGAGTCGAGGGTGACGCGCCGCCCGCCGAGCAGGTTCGACATCAGGTACGCGGGCATGCCGGCGCCCGCGAACACCCCGCCGGAGCGGACACTGCCCGGGTCGACGCCGGCGTGTTCCATGGCGTGCCAGGCGCACTCCAGGAACAGCCGCTGCTGCGGGTCGAGGAGGGCCGCCTCGCGGGCCGTGAAGCCGAAGAAGCGGGCGTCGAAGAGGTCCACCCCGTCGAGGACGGGCGCGGCCGCGACGTACTCCGGCCGTTGGTAGAGGCCGGGTTCGACGCCCTCGTCGACGAGGTCCTTCTCGTCCAGGGCGGTGATGGACTCGACGCCGTCGCACAGGTTCCGCCACAGCGCGTCGACGTCCCCGGCCCCGGGGAAGCGGCCGGCCATGCCGATGACCGCGATGTCCCGGGATCCGTCGGCGGGTTCGGGTGCGGGTGCGGGTGCGGCGGCCGTCATGCGGCGCTTCCCGCCGGTACGCCCTGGGCGAGGGCGTGGCGGCCGATGTCGTGCCGCGTGGCGCCCTTCAGCGCCAGGTCCGCGCAGATCTCGCCCCACAGGGGAACGAACTTGAAGCCCCAGCCGGCCGTGGAGACGACGACGTTCTCGCCGCCGTCGACGAGCCCGGCGGCGGTGCCGAGGTAGAACTGGCGGGAGGGGTCGGCGGGCAGCACGGCCAGGCAGGTCGAGGTCTGGACCGGCTCGGGGTCGGCCCAGGGCATGTGGGCGGTGACCCAGTCGGTCACCCGCTCGACGTGGCGGGGGTCGGGGATGCCGGTGGCCTCGCTCGCGTGGCGCAGGGGGTTGACCTCGAAGTCGGGGCCGAGCCGGACCTCGTTGTCGGAGGCCCAGGGGTTGGGCGGGAAGCCGTAGAAGAGGTTGGTGTCCTCCTCGGTGGGCTGCTGGAAGGCGAACCAGAAGGGCCGCTCCGCGTCGGCGCGCTGCCGGTAGGAGACCAGGGCCATCTCGAAGAGGGAGACGTCCAGCGAGACGCCCCAGGAGCGGGTGATGTCGTTGACGTGCCCGCCGTTGGCGAGGACGACCTTGTCGGCGCGGTAGGTGGTGCGCGCCGTGCGCACGGTGACGCCTCCGGTGTCCGGGGCGACCTCGAGGACGGGCTCGTTGGCGCGCAGCAGCGCGCCGTGTTCCTGGGAGAGCTGGAACAGCGCGGCGAGGGTGCCGCGGACGTCGATGGAGCCGCCGTCGCGCTGGAGGAAGCCCTCGTAGTGGCGGGGCAGGTTCGTGAAACCGTAGCGGTTCTCGATGTCCCGGGCGGTCAGCCACTCGTACGGCACGGACATCTCGTCCATGGCGCGGGCGGTCTCGGCGATGTGGCCCTCGTTGGTCTCGACCTCGACATCGCCGAACCAGAGGCTGCCGACGGCGTGGATGAGCCGGCGGCCGGCGAGCCGCTCCAGCTCGTGCCAGAGCGGGAGGGTCTCCAGCGTGAGGGCGAAGATGTCGCGCTGGGTGTACTGGAGCCGCCAGTGCCGCTCGCTGCCGCTGGTGCCGGTCCGCTCGTTCAGGAAGCCGTACTGCTCCAGGACGAGCACCTTGGTGTCGCCGCGGCGGGCGGCCTGCCAGGCGGTGGACAGGCCGATGGGGCCGCCGCCGATGACGATCAGGTCGTAGTGCTCGTGGTCGTTCATGACGTTCAACTCACTTCTGAGGGCTGAGGGGCTGCGGGCTGAGGGGCTGCGGGAGCAGGGCGGTGACGGCGGCGACGGCCTCGGCGGGGTGGTCGCGGAGGTAGAAGTGGCCGCCGTCGAGGAGGCGGAGCGTGAAGCCGGCGCGGGTGAAGTCGGCCCACTCGGCGACGTCCTCGGCGCCGAGGGCGGGGTCGCCGGTGCCGCAGAAAGCCGTCACCGGCACGTCCAGCGGCTCGGCGGCGGAGGGGTCGTAGGAGTCGAGGAGCCGGTAGTCGGCCCGGACGACCGGCACGATCAGTTCGCGGAGCCCGGGGGCGGCGAGCTCGCGCGGCCCGACACCGCCGAGCCGGGCGAGCTCCTCCAGGAGCCCGTCGTCGTCACGTTCGTGCACGCCGCCGGAGGTGACCGAGGGCGGCGCGTACTGGCTGGAGACGATCAGATGGTCGGGCACGGGATAGCCGGCACGTTCCCAGCGGTGGGCGACCTCGTAGGCGACCACCGCGCCGAGGCTGTGGCCGAAGAAGGTGAACGGCCCGTCCAGCAGGGGCGCGAGGCCCTCGGCGAGCCGGTCGGTGAGTTCGGCCATGTCCTCGGCGAACGGTTCGGCGGTGCGCTCCTCGCGGCCAGGGTACTGGACGGCGAGCAGTTCGACATCCGGGGGCAGCAGGTCGCGCCAGGGCCGGTAGGCCGAGGCGCCACCGCCGGCGTGCGGGAAGCAGACGAGCCGGTGGCGGGCCGGCGTGGGGCCGGGCAGCCGCCGGGCCCAGGGGGAGGCGTGGTTCACCGGCGCTCCCCCTTCTCCCGCTGCTCCTGCTTCTCGCGGGCCTCGGCGGCGAGGCGCCCGGCGACGTCCTGCCGCAGCGCCTTCTTGTCGATCTTTCCGATGCCGGTGAGCGGCAGGGCCTCGACGATCTCCAGGCGCTCGGGGAACTTGTAGGCGGCGAGCCCCTGTTCCTGGAGGAAGCGGCGCAACTCACGCAGGCCGACGCCCTCCTGGCCGCTGGTGACGACATACAGGCACACGGCCTCGCCGTACAGCGGGTGGGGCATGGCGACGCCGGCGGCCTGGGCGACGGCCGGGTGACGCTGGGCGATCGTCTCCAGTTCCTCCGCGGAGATCTTCTCGCCGCCCCGGTTGATGGTGTCGCGCACCCGGCCCTCCAGGACGACGTTGCCGTCCGCGTCGAGGCGGACGACGTCGCCGGTGCGGTAGAAGCCGTCCTCGGTGAACGCCCCGGCTGTGGCCTCGGCATTGCGGTAGTAGCCGGCCACGGTGTACGGGCCGCGGGTGAGGAGCTCACCCATGCCGCCGGGGGCGACGGGCATGCCGTGGTCGTCGACGACCCTGATCTCGTCGTCCGGTGCCGCGGCCCGGCCCTGGGTGTGGAAGAGCACCTCGTCGGGGTCGTCGAGGCGGGTGAAGCACAGCAGTCCCTCGCTCATGCCGTAGCACTGCTGCACGGTGGCGCCCAGCACCGGCCGGACGCGGCTCGCGGCATCGGCGTTGAGCCGTGAGCCGCCGACCTGGAGGACCTCCAGGCTGCCGAGGTCGTACGGGCTGCCGGGCGCGGCCGCGAGCCACTGCAGGACGAGCGTGGGGACGAGGGTGCAGTGCGTGACGCCCTCGCGCTCGATCAGCTCGAAGGCGGCCCGCGGGCTGTGGGGGTCGGCGAGCACGACCCGGCCGCCGGCGATGAGGGTGCCCAGGACGCCGGGGCAGTTCATGACGAAGCCGTGGGTGGCCGGCATGACCGCGAGGTTGACGGTGTGTTCGGAGACTCCGGCGATCTCCGTGGCCGTGCGGATCATGTAGCCGTAGCCCTCGTGGGTGCGCGGGATCGCCTTGGGCAGTCCGGTGGTCCCGCCCGACAGCAGGAAGACGGCGGCGTCGCGCGGGTCGGCGGTGACGGGCTGCGGCACCGCGTCCGGCCGGGGCCGGCACAGCTCCGTCAGGTCCTCCTCCCCGGGCCCGAGGCCGGTGCCGTCGCGGACGAGGAGCAGGCGCAGGGTGTCGTGCCGCTCGCGCAGCCGGCGCGCCAGGCCGAGCTGGTCGAAGCGGCGGTTGCCGGTCTCGACGGCGAAGGCGACGGGCCGGGTCACGGAGAGGATGTGGTCCAGCTCGTGCTCGCGGAAGGCCGGCAGGATCAGCACGGGCGGCGCCCCGAGGGTCATCAGGGCCAGCACCAGCACGACGTACTCGACGCGGTTGGACAGCTGGACGGCCACGCGGTCGCCCGGTGCGATGCCGAGCTCCCGCAGCCGGGCGGCGGCGCCGTGGACGGCCTGCTCCAGTTCGCCGTAGGTGAGACGGCGTTCGCCGTCGACGAGGGCCCAGGCCTCGGGCCGGTGGCGGCACCGGTCGAGGACGAGCGCGCCGACCGTCTCCGGGCGCCACAGGCCGGCCTCGCGGTACCGCCGCGCCCGGTCGGGGTCGATCCGGGGGACGTCGTGGGCCGGCCGGGTGTCCACCGGGGCGGTCATGCCGCACTCCGCCGTGCACCGGCGATGAGCTCGGCCAGCCGGCCGAGGGTGTGGTCCTCTTCGTCCCACAGGTCGACGGCGAGCCCGAAGCGCTGTTCCAGCGCGAGCTGGAGCTCGGTGGTCTCGACCGAGCTCAGTCCGAGTTCGGTGCGCAGCCGCCACTCGGGGGCGGCGTCGCGCAGTTCGTCTCCGTCGACGCCTATCTCGGTGAGCGTCTCGATCACCGCGTTCATCGACAAGGGGATCAGTCCTCCATCGTTCCGAGGGCGTTGATGTTGCGGGGGGGCGGGCGTCAGGCGCCGTGGTCGCGCCGGGCGACGTCCCGGGCGAACGCCTGCCAGACGCGGGCGCATTCGTTCGCCACGTCGACCATCGCGTCGACGCAGTGCGGCGGGACGCTGCCGACGATGGCGTCCCAGTTGGCCAGGGAGAGGTCGTGGGCGCACAGCAGCCGCAGCAGTGCGCGCCCGGTGTCGGTCGAGCGCAGGGAGGGGTCCTGCCGCAGGGTGCGCAGCCTGGCCAGCGACGGCGGGGGCCGGTCGCCGGACGCGGCACGCGTACGGCTGGGGGGCGCGGCCCCGCCCGCCGGCGGTGCGGCGGGCGGGGCCGGCGGGACAGCGGGCGGTTCGGCGGCGGGACGGGCCGGGCGCCGCCGGGAGGGGACGGGGTCCTCCCCCTTCTCCAGCCGTCTGCGGACGTCCTGCGCGGTGCCCAGGGAAATGCCGGCGGAGTGCGCGATCTCCCGGAGGGAGGCGTGCGGCCTCTCGTTCAGCAGCCGGCCGGCGACGATCCGGCCCTCGATCGCACTGACCGGATGTATGCGCCCGTCCCGGCCGAGCCGGTCGGTCTCGTTCAGCCGCGGATTCTCCTCGGCTGAACGCCTGCGGATGACGGCCACCGTCTTGCCCGACAGTCCGGCCGCCGCGCCGATCGACCGGTCCGACCACTCGGGGTAGGTGGTGAGGATGCGGGCGGCGGCGGCCTTGCGGTCGGCGAGCGAGAGCGGCAGCCCGTGCGAGGTGTTGGCCCGCACGGCGTGCACGAAACTCTCCTCCTCGGTGCCCTCGAAGAACTCGGCGCGGATGGTGGTGGCCCCGCGCAGCTGCGCGGCCCGCACCCGGTGCACGCCGTCGAGCACGCGCAGGGTGCTGCGGTGCACCACGATGGGCGGGAGCAGGGCGGGGTCCGTCTTGGCCAGGGCCCGGACGTGCTCGGGGTCCTGGCCGCCCAGCCGGGGCGAGCCGGTGAGGTGGAGCAGGGCGATACGGATCACCACGATCCGGCCGCGTGCCGGGAGAGGGGCCGGGCGGAGCGGGCGGGCCCGGTCGAGGCGGGGTGCGGGCGCGTGCGGGGGCTTCGGCGTGAGAACGCCGTACACCGGGGCGGTCATGGGTGCGCTCCCGGCCTCAGCCGGCGGCCAGCACGGTGGCGGTCCGGCGCCCGGCCAGGCCCTCCAGTTCGGCGAGCGACTCGTCGAGGGCGTCGACGAGGTAGTCGACCTGGGAGGGGCGCAGCCCGGGGTGGCAGGGCAGGTTGAGGTGCTGGTCGAACCAGATCCGCTCGGCCGTCGGGCACTCGCCGCGCCGGTGGCCGCGGTGCCGCCATTCCGGGGTCAGGTGCAGCGGGAAGTAGCGCAGCTGGATCTCCACGCCGCGCCGGTCGAGGGCGAGCAGCAGCCGGTCGCGCAACTCACGGTAGTCGGCGAAGCAGGTGTAGAGGTGGTGAGCGTGCTCGCTGTGGCCCGGGGCGCGCTGGGGGGTGACGAAGGGGTAGCGGGCGATGACCTCGTCGAGGCGGGCGGCGATGGAGCGGCGGATGCCGCCGACCTCCTCCAGCCGGTCCAGCTGGGCCAGGCCCACGGCCGCGGCGGCCTCGGAGAGGGCGGCGTTGCTGCCGGCGTACCGCACCCGGCTGACGCGGTCGCTGTAGACGTGGGCGGAGTACTTCATCCAGGGCAGGACCAGCGGCTGGTCCGGGTCGATGGCGGTCTCCGGCTCGGTGACGGCGTCGACCTCGTTGCCGCGCAGCCGCTCCAGGCGTTCGGCCCAGTCGTCGCGGTCGAAGGTGAGCATGCCGCCCTCGCCGAGGGTGGTGATGTTCTTGGAGTTCTGGAAGCTGAAGCAACCGATGTCGGCGAGGGAGCCGGGGCGGCGTCCCTTGTACCGGGTGCCCACGGCGTGGGCGCAGTCCTCGACGACGAGGACGCCGTGCCGCCGGGCGATCGCCATGATCTCGTCCATGTCGGCGGGGCAACCGCCGTAGTGCACCAGCAGCAGCGCCTTGGTGCGGGGCGTGATCAGCGAGGCGAACACCGCCGGGTCGACGGTGAGGGTTCCGGGTAGGACGTCGCAGAACCTGACCGTGACGTCCCGGTGGTCGAGCAGCGGCATCACGGTGGCCTGGTAGGTCTGCGGCGTGGCGATGACCTCGTCCCCGGGCTGGAGGTCCAGCAGCCGTATGGCCATCTCCAGGGACACCGTGCCGCTGGTGACCGACAACGCGTGCCGGCTGCCGACGAGCCGGGCGAAGCGGTCCTCGAAGCGGTCCCGCATGCCGGCGAGGGACAGCGGCGCGTCCCCCCGTACCAGTTCCGCCAGCGCCGTGATCTCGGGCTCGGCAAGCACACTCCCCCGCTTGGCGCAGGGCACTACATAGCTCCTGTCCGTCATGCGAACCATCCAAGTGATGTGTCAGGTGCGCTGGAAGGGACGGCCGCGGTCAGCAGGGTCAGGACGGGGTCAGAATGGTCAGTTCCGTGTGCCGGGACGCGTCTGCGGAAACGGCCGAGGGGCCCGGCGGCACGATGCCGCCGGGCCCCTCGTCACCTGGGGTTTCTCAGGGGTGCAGGGGTCCCTCGCAGGTGTAGGTGGAGGTGCCCGCGGTGCCGTCGGACCAGATGTCGACGGGGCCGAAGGAGCAGTTCATGTCGGCGAAGTTGTTGGCGGCCGGCTCGGCGCGGTCGAGGACGAAGTAGTCGACGGTCTCCACCATGTCGGCGAAGACCTCGTCGGGATCGTGGGAGTCGGCGAGCCGGGCGGTGACGCGGCCCGTGCAGGTGAAGCGCGGCTTGCCGTTGGTGTCGCCGTTGCCGGTGCAGACCGGGGTCAGCCCGGTGGCGGAGGCCAGGGCCGAGGTCACGGCGTCGGGGCGGGCGAGCCGCAGGGAGCCGACGGGGACGTAGTGGGTGTCGGGGACGAAGAGGCCGTCGACCTTGGCGATCTGTTCGTCGAGGAAGGCGTCGTACTCGTGCTGGAGCGCGGCGTTGGCGCCCAGACGGGTGCGCCAGGCGTCGAAGCCCTTCGGGTCGTCGGCGCGCTCGTAGCCGTACATCTCACGCAGCAGCGACGGGTGGTGGGTCCACAGGAACTCGAAGAACGTGCCCGCGTAGTTGTAGAAGCGGAAGCCGTCGCCGTCGTAGGTGGCGTGCAGCAGCCGGTCGACGCTCATGCGCGGGCCGCCGCCGGCGGTGTCGGCGATGACGCCCTTCACGAGGGACTTGCGGACCTCGACGCCGTCCTGGCGGGTGCTGCCGGCGAAGAACTCGGCGGTGCCCTCGTCCATGGCGGTGGTCAGGTCGTTCGCGAACCAGCGGGGGTCGCCGAACATGCCGGGGACGGCCCAGCGGCCGTTGAGGTAGTGGGTGTACTCGTGGCGGAAGAGCTCTTCCAGGGTGAGTGAGGAGTCCTGGGGGACGCGGCGCTGGTAGGTGTAGAAAGTGGCGCCGTCCTCGATGTAGACGCCGCCGTTCTGGGTGCCCATGCCGGTGAGCAGGGGGTGGAGCACCTCGTAGTCGGCGCGCGAGGCGTAGAGGTGGATGTGCAGCGTGGCGTTGGGGTCCCCGGTCAGCGGCCGGTCGGTGCCCAGCACGTCGAAGAACTGGGTCTTGACCTGCTTGCTCGCGTAGTAGAGCTGGTCGACGGTGGCCGCGTCGAGCGCGGTGCGGACCTGGATGCCGCCCTTGTCGTAGGTGTACGTGCGGGGGAAGACCCGGGCCTCGATCTGCGGTACGCAGACCTGGTACCGGTCGCAGTCCTGGAAGAAGATCAGCCAGGAGGCGACGGAGGCCCAGGGCGCGCTGAGGTCGCCGAAGTTGGCCGTGGCGGTGCGGAGGAGGGTGCCGAGGTCGGCGAGGACGGCCGGCTTGAGGCTGTCGATCTGCCCGAAGCGGCCGTACTCGCTCAGGGCGTCGCGCACGGCCCAGGCGTTGGCCGTGTTCTTCAGGTGGGTGTAGCCGGAGTAGGCGCGGAAGGCGGCGCGGTATCCGGAGTCGGCGGCGACGGCGGCGCGGAAGGCGGTGTCGTTGTTGCCGGGGTAGATGCCCAGGTAGTTGACGGTGAGCGCGCCGAAGACCGCGTCGCCCCAGCTCGGGTCGGCGGCGGTGCCGGTACCCGGGGCCAGCGTGCCGAGGACCCGTGCGATCAGGGCCGTCTGGTACTGCCGCAGGCCGGTGGAGCTGCCGGCGATGAGGGCCTCGCGCAGGGTCTCGGCGTTCTGCCGGGTCGGGTCGAAGGTGTGGGCGGCGGTGCCGAACGCGGCGATGGCGCGGCGCATGGCGTCGATCGTGGCCGGGTCGGTGAGGTCGATCTCGGTGTGCGAGAAGTCGTGGTAGACGGCGGCGTGCAGATAGGTGAAGAGCTCCAGGAGGTGGGTGGCGTCGGTGCCGCCGTGGGCCGGGGCCAGCGCGGCGGCGCGCCGGGCGACGGCCTGGACGTGTGCCGGTGACAGGACGGGGACGAGCCGGGGGTCCCAGGTCCAGATCAGGCCGTGCAGGCAGCCGCCGGCCGTGACGGCGGGGTCGGTCAGGAAGTCCGCGAGCCGTTCGGGGGTGAGTCCGGTGATGCCGTCGAGGGTGCAGGGGACGGCGCCGCCGAGGGCTCTGGGTACGGGTCTGCCGGTGTCCGGCTTTCCGTCGGCGAGGTCGCCGGGTATGTGCCCGGGGCTGATCCTGCCGCCGCCCGGCACGGGCGTGCGGGAGGAGGGCGTCGCGGGCTTGGCGAGCCGGTCGACGTGGTCGTGGGGGTCGGTGGGGTTCGGGGGGGTGTGGGGGGCCGCGGTGGTGGCCGTGGGGGGTGTGGCGGGGCGGGCCGGGGCCGCCTGCGCCGTCTGGACCGCCGGCAGGGCCAGGCAGCCCGTCAGGGCAGCGGCGAGA
>NZ_JBFAPH010000226.1:0-10263 GCF_040675635.1 Streptomyces sp. NPDC049577 | reverse complement strand
CGGCACACGGCTATAGGCGTGCCGCAGCGTCTCGCGCAGCCGCTCCAGCTGGAGCGCTTCGAGCTCCGCCCGCGACATGCGTTCGGCTGCGTCGAGCGGCGTGCCCGGCTCCGTCATGGTGTTCCCCCGTTCCCGCGCGCCGACCGATCATTCGGTCGCCTCGTTCGTGGCGCCACGTAAGCAGGCCGGCGGATCCCGCGTCAAGGGCGGGCCGTGCCCTCCTGGCCGGCTCCCCCCGCCGCCACCGCCCGCGCCCAGCGGTAGTCCGCCTTGCCGCTCGGCGAGCGCTGGATGCGCTCCGTCAGCACCAGGCGGCGTGGGACCTTGTAGCCCGCCAGCCGCGCCCGGCAGTGCCCTTGCAGTTCGTCCAGCGTCGGCACCTGTGCGCCCTCGCGCGGCTGTACCACCGCCGTCACCCGCTCGCCCCAGCGGGCGTCCGGCACCCCCGCGACCAGCGCGTCGTACACCGCCGGGTGGGCCTTCAGGGCCTGTTCGACCTCCTCGGCGCCGAGAAGGGCGGCTACGACTACTTCATGCTCAAGGAGATCGCCGAGCAGCCGAAGGCGGTCGCGGACACGCTGCTGGGCCGCATCGACGCGTCCGGCTCCCTCACCCTCGACGAGGTCCGCATCCCCGCGTCCGTGCTCCGCGAGGTCGACAAGGTCGTCATCGTCGCCTGCGGCACGGCGTACCACGCGGGGCTGATCGCCAAGTACGCGATCGAGCACTGGACCCGCATCCCCTGCGAGACCGAGCTGGCCAGCGAGTTCCGCTACCGCGACCCGATCCTCGGCCAGCGCACGCTCGTCATCGCCATCTCGCAGTCCGGCGAGACCATGGACACGCTCATGGCCCTGCGGCACGCCCGTGAGCAGGGCGCGAAGGTGCTCGCCATCTGCAACACCAACGGGTCGACGATCCCGCGCGAGTCCGACGCCGTGCTCTACACCCACGCCGGTCCGGAGGTCGCCGTCGCCTCGACCAAGGCGTTCCTGACCCAGCTCGTCGCCTGCTACCTCGTGGCGCTCTACCTGGGGCAGGTGCGCGGCACCAAGTGGGGCGACGAGATCCGTTCCGTCATCCGGGAGCTGTCCGAGATCGCGACCCAGGTCGACGAGGTCCTGGAGACCATGGAGCCGGTCCGCGAGCTCGCGCGGTCCCTGGCCCGCAAGAACACCGTGCTCTTCCTCGGCCGGCACGTCGGCTTCCCGGTCGCCCTGGAGGGTGCCCTGAAGCTCAAGGAACTGGCCTATATGCACGCGGAGGGCTTCGCGGCCGGCGAGCTCAAGCACGGCCCGATCGCCCTGATCGACAACGACCTCCCGGTCGTCGTGGTCGTCCCCTCCCCGCGCGGCCGTTCGGTGCTCCACGACAAGATCGTCTCCAATATCCAGGAGATCCGCGCGCGCGGCGCCCGGACGATCGTCATCGCCGAGCGCGGCGACGAGGCCGTCCGCCCGTACGCGGACCACCTCATCGAGATCCCCCCGACCCCGGTGCTCCTCCAGCCGCTGGTCGCGACCGTCCCGCTCCAGGTCTTCGCCTGCGAGCTCGCCACGGCCCGGGGCAACGAGGTCGACCAGCCGCGCAACCTCGCGAAGTCGGTGACCGTCGAATGATCGTCGGCATCGGCATCGACGTGGCCGAGATCGAGCGCTTCGGCGCGGCGCTCCAGCGCACGCCCAACATGGCGGACCGGCTGTTCGTCTCCCGCGAGCTCTACCTCCCCAGCGGCGAACGGCGCGGCACGGCCTCCCTGGCCGCCCGCTTCGCGGCGAAGGAGGCCCTGGCCAAGGCCCTGGGCGCGCCACCGGGCCTGCTCTGGACGGACGCCGAGATCACCACCGAGGCCGACGGCCGCCCGCGGCTGGTGGTGACGGGCACGGTCGCGGCCCGCGCCGAGGCGCTCGGGGTCAGGTCGTGGCACGTGTCGCTGAGCCATGACGCGGGCGTGGCCTCGGCGGTGGTGATCGCGGAGGGCTGAGCGGCGTGGCTCCCGCCGGGCGCGGGAGCCCGCCGCACGTCTTCGTTCGGGGTCAGGGCTCCGTGATGATCCAGCGCAGTGTGCGGTCGCGCCTCGCACTCTGCACGTCCTCGCTCGTCTCCGTGGTGACGTGGGCAGCCTGCCAGCCCACTGGCTGGAACAGCCAACCGCGGGTCTTCTTGTTCTTGAGCAGAATGTCGTCTCCGTCCCGTACGACGATCCAGCGACAGGCGTCATCGGCGTCACCGGTACAGGTGATCGCCGGAGTGGCGGCGATGGTCCTGTCGCTGGTGGTGACGGTTTGCACCGCAGGGTCAAGGGTGAGGAATTCGCCGCTGACGACGTGGGTGAGGGTGACGGCATCCCCGCCCGGGGTAACCCGCCAGTGTGCGTCCGGGCCCGGCTTCGGCGGGTTTTCGTACCTCTTCAGCGCCGGCAGAATCTTGCTTGTGTTGCGACGCTTCAGCAGGGGCTTGAAGTGCTCGTCAGGCTGCTCAAGCTGTCGCCGGCGTTCCTCGGCGGGGAGCGCCATGAGCTCCCGGTACAGGGCGTAGAGCTTGTCGTCGAGTTCGCGTCGTGTCCGTTCGAGCTCGGCCTTGTACTCCGCCTTGGACTGTTTTTCCAGGGCCTGAAGCCTCGCTCGCCGCTCAGGGTCGGCTTTCCTCAGCGCTTCCCAGTCGTCGAGGATCTCCGGGCGATCGGGCCGCCGTCCCCCTCGCATGGGGGCGTAGTTCCGCTTCTGGCCTCCCTCCACCGTGCCGGTCACCAGCTCCTTGCCGCTGGACAGCCACTGACCGGTGGTTTCGTTCACCAGAACGATGGTTCCGGTCAGTTCCTTGCGTCTGTCCTGCTGTCCCCGGTCGAAATCCCCGCCGGTGAGCGCATAGGCCGTGTCTCCCAGGGGGCCCAGCACGTCGGTCCCGCGCTCGGCCTTGCCGGTCGCGGAGTCCCGTTTGCCGCCGGTGGCGTCGAAGGCCGTTTCCCGGATCCTGCCGACGCCGTCCTTGAAAGCATCGAAGGGGTTGCCGGTGCCGCTGGGGCTCATGAGCCACTCCACTTCAAGTCTGCGTGTGGGCTCTGTGTATCCCCCTGCGGCACGGCCTAAACGGTCATTTCCACCGGGCGCCCGCGTGCGGTCCTATGGGCCGACGCTGCCGGTCAGGTGGGTGACGGCGCCGGCCGCGGCGCTCGCGACGCGGTTCAGCCGCGGGGCGGCCGGCGCCGAGCCGAGGGTGTTCGCCGTGTCGCTGGCCGTCTGCCCGATCACGGGCAGCAGTCCGGCGTCGGCGGCGGCGGGGGTCGCAGCGCCGAGCCAGGCGCCTGCGGCGCAGGCCAGGCATGCGGTGAAGGTGCGGCGGCGTGGGATCACGGGTCCATGGTCGGGCCGGCCGCATGGAGCCGGCATGCGACCGGCGGGTGCTTCATCCGATCGTGCGGCGCGCACGACGTGAACGGCCCCTGGAACCGGGGAGGTTCCCCGGTCCGCCGTCGGTCGGTCGGGGCACCGTGCTGCTGCGGACTGGAATCGTCGGCAAGAAGGTCTGGTTCGAGCTGCGCGAGGGTGGAGCCTCAGGCGTGCCGGACGGTGATCGCGCCGCTGCCGGTGGACACGTCGATGCGGTGCGTTCCGGAGGAGTCGTTGTCGACGGCGATGTCCTTGCCGCCGTTGTCGGTCTTCGCGGTCAGCCGGTACTTCGCCTCCGGGACGATCAGGGTGACGGCGCCGCTGCCGGCTTCCGCCCGGACGTCCTGGGGCGAGGAGACGGTGAGGTCGACGGCCCCGCTGCCGGTCCTGGCCGCGACCGGGCCGGCCCCCAGCCCGTGGCCGGTGATCGCACCGCTGCCGGCCCGGACGTCGACCGGCCCCCGGATGCCGTCGAGGTCGATGGCCCCGGAGCCGGTGGTCACCTTCACCGCGCCCGTGCCCGAGAGCGTGACCGCGCCGCTCGAGGTCGCGCCGGTCACGGGGATGCCGGCCGGCAGATCGACGGTGTAGCCGACCGAGCAGTCCGCACCGCAGCCGCTGAGCACCAGGACGCCGTTCTCGACGCGGTGCGTGGCGCCCTCCGGGCGGTCCCCGCCGTATTCCACGTAGCGGTGCACGGTCACCGTGCCCGCGCCGGTCCCGCCGCGGAGGGTGACCGCGCCGGAGCCGGTGTCCAGCCGCACCGAGGTGATCTTCTGGGACACGGTGGTGTCGTCCTTGAAGTGCTCCCGGAACAAGCCGCCGCACGCGCTGAGCCCGCCGATGGCGATGCCGGCCGTCAGGACGGCGGTGAGCAGACGGAGGCGCGTGCGCATGGGAGTTCCACCAATCTCGAAGAGCGATTCGAGTGAAGGCTATGCGCCGGGCCAGGGGGGCGACCATGACGGGGAATTCCGTACCGGGGGTGGTGCCAGTACCACCACGGGCCCCTCGGACCACGCGTCCGGGCGGTTTGCGGCGCGGCCACGCCGGCGGCGCACGCCCGGCGCGCCACAGTGGTGCGGCCGGGGCGCGTGAGGACGCGCCCCTTGGATGTGGAAGGCGATCCGTTGCAGAAGTTCGTACGCGCCGCGCTGGTCGCGGCATGCGCCTTGGGCGCCGCCCTGTCCGTCGCGCCGGCGGCGCAGGCGGGAGCCGGTTGCCGGTACTACTACAGCAGTTACGCTACCGGCCCGAACGGTGAGACCACCGGCCACGGCGACTACGCCGAGGGCGACACCGATCCCGAGGGCCGCGTCTGCCAGGACGGCGTCTGGGTCGGCCAGCACGACGGGGACGAGCTCTGAGCGCGGCCCTTTGACTCTCCAGCGACGGGAGACGTGAAGGTGGCGGACATGGACGACGACACCGCTCTCCTCTCCATCGGCGAGCTGGCCCGGCTGACCGGTCTGCCGGTCAAGACGATCCGGTTCTGGTCCGACGAGGGCGTGGTGCCGCCGGCCGACCGTACGCCCGCGGGCTACCGGCTCTACGGGCAGGACGCCCTGGCCCGGCTCGGCCTCGTCCGTACGCTGCGCGACCTCGGGGTCGGCCTCGGTGTGGTCCGGCGGGTGCTGGAGCGCGAGGTCACCGTCGCCGAGGTCGCCGCGGTGCACGCCGAGGCGCTGGAGACACAGATCCGCACGTTGCGGCTGCGCCAGGCCGTCCTGCGAGCGGTGGCGGGACGCGGGTCCACACCCGAGGAGATGGAACTCATGCACAAGCTGATCAGCCTTTCGGACCGGGAACGCCGCCGCCTGGTCCACGACTTCATCGACAGCGCCTTCGAGGGCCTCGACGTCGACCCCGGCTTCCTGGCGACGATGCGCGCCGCGATGCCGGTGCTGCCGGACGACCCGACGACGGAGCAGATCGACGCCTGGGTGGAGCTCGGCGAGCTCGTCCAGGACGACGACTTCCGCGCCGGCATGCGGAGGGCCGCCATCGACCAGATGGCGGCCCTGAAGGAGGTGAACCGGCCCGAGCCGTCGGAGACCGAACGGCTCGCGGAGCTGATCCGGCAGCGGACCGCCGGGGCGCGCGAGGCCAGCATCGCCCCGGACTCCGAGGCGGCGCGCCCGGTCGTCGACGAACTGGCGCGGCAGTGCGCGGCCCTTGCCGGGCGCGAGGACGGACCGGACTTCCGGGCGTGGCTGGAGGACCGCCTGGAGATCGGCAGGGACTCGCGCTACGAGCGGTACTGGCGCCTCGTCTCCACCATCAACGGCTGGCCCCAGCCGGACATGGGCCCGGCGGTCGACTGGCTCCTGACCGCCTTGCGGTCCGCCCTGCGGGCGGACTGAGCACGAAACGGCTCCCGGCCGCGGGGCCGTGCCCCGCGGCCCCTTTGCGGCGCCGCGGTGCTCGGCCACCATGGACCGTGACCCGGAGCGGCGAGCGCTATCGTCTGACGGGCCATCGGACTGTCGGAGGGGGCCACGTCGTGCACCCGGCCAAGGAACGTATCGCAGCGGTTTTCGGGCGCAGCCAGGGAAGCGGGTATCTGCTCACGCCGAACCTCGTCCTGACCGCCGCACACGTCATCGGTGACTGTGAGGCGCCGCGCGCGATAGTGCCGGGCGGGGTCGGCAGGGTGCGGTGCCGTGTCGTGTGGGAGCGGGACGACAGCCGGCGGTGCGACGTCGCCCTGCTGCTCGCCGAGCGGGACCTCGTGTCCGAGGACGCCGCCGCCGCGTTCGAGCCGCTGACGTGGGGGCGGGCGTACGACCTGCGGACGTGGCCCGGCGCCCAGGCGATCGGCTATCCGCACGTCCAGCGGGACACCGGCGGGGAGCTCGACACCGAGCAGGTGGTCGGCACGTTCAAGCCGGGCAGCAATCTGCTCGGCGGACGGCACGTCCTCGACAGCGAGTTCGGCGCGCCCGAGCCGCCGCCCGACGGCGGCTCGCCGTGGGCCGGGATGTCGGGGGCGGCCGTCTTCGTGGACGGGTTACTGGCGGGAGTCGTCTGTGCCGACCCGAGCGGCTGGCGGCACGGCCGGCTGACGGTGACCCCGGCGGAGACGCTCTGGTCGGACTTCGGGTTCCTGCGCGAGTGCCTGCTGGCCGGGCACAAGCCGGAGTCGCGTTCGCTGGCCTCGCCCCGGCAGCTGGAGGTCGAGGCGTTCGAGCGCCGGCTGCGGGACTACATCGTCGGCAAGGCCGGCGAGCTGACGATCATCGGTCTGACGCTCACCGACGGCGAGGGCGAGACCTGGCCGCTGGACGCCGCCTATCTCAGCCTGGAGCTCACCAGCGGTTCCGGCGCGGGGGAGCGGAAGTTCGGCCTCTCCCGGGGTGAGGACGGGCATCGCGCCGGTTCGCCCAAGCGGGCCGAGGAGGCGCTGGCCGGGCACCGGCGGGTGCTGCTGCGGGGCGCCGCCGGCTCCGGCAAGACCACGCTCCTGCAATGGCTCGCCACTATCACGGCCCGCGGCGAACTCCCGCCGGGGCTGGTCCATTTGAGCGGCTGCATGCCGCTGTTCCTGCCGCTGCGCACGCTCATCCGCAGGGGTGAGCTGCCGAGTCCGGAGGAGTTCCTGGCCGCGGCGGCGGCCCCGCTGGCCGGGCTGCCCGCCGCCCAGGGCTGGGCAACCCGCCGGCTGACCGAGGGCACGGCGCTGCTGCTGATCGACGGTGTCGACGAGGTCCCCGAGGCGGACCGCCGCCGCACCCTCGGCTGGGTCAAGGACCTGCTGGCCGCCTACCCCGACGCCCGCTACGTCGTCACCACCCGCCCCTCCGCCGTCCGCGAGGGCTGGCTGGCGGACGCCGGTTTCACCGAGCTGGAGCTGCTGCCGATGAGCCGGGGCGACGTCCTGGCCTTCATCGACCGCTGGCACACCGCCGCGGCCGGAGGCGAGCCGGACGAGCGGCTGCACGCCATGCGCGACTCCCTCTCCGCCGCCGTCGTCGCCAAGCGCGACCTCGGGCGGCTGGCCACCAACCCCCTGATGTGCGCCATGGTCTGCGCGCTCAACCGCTCGCGGCGCGGCTATCTGCCGCACGGCCGCATGGAGTTGTACCGGGCGGCGCTCGAACTGCTGCTCATCCGGCGCGACCGCGAGCGCGAGATCGTCGTCGGTCTGGAGGGGCCCGAGCTGGAGCAGGCGCAGACGGCCCTCCTCCAGAAGATCGCCTACTGGCTGATCCGCAACGGCCGTTCGGAGATCGAGTGGCACAAGGCCATCGAGATCCTCGAACGCGCCCTGCCCGCCATGCCGGCCGTGGCGGCGCGCGGCAGCGCGGAGGACATCCTGCGGCACCTGGTCGTCCGCAGCGGGCTGCTGCGCCGGCCGACCAGCGAGACGCTGGACTTCATCCACCGCACCTTCCAGGACTACCTCGGCGCCCAGGCGGCCGTCGACGACTGGGACTTCGACCTCCTCGTCAACAACGCCCACGACGACCAGTGGGAGGACGTGCTGCGCATGGCCGTCGGCCACGCACCGCCGCGTGCCCGCGCCGAGCTGCTGCGCATGCTGCTGGAGCGCGGCGAGCGCGAGGAGCCGAACCGTTACCGGCTGCACCTGCTCGCCGCCGCCTGCCTGGAGCAGGCCACCGAGGTCGATCCCGACGTGCGGCGCCGCGTCGAGAAGGCGGCCGCGGAGCTGGTGCCCCCGCGCGACCTGGAGTCCGCGAAGGCGCTGGCCGAGGCCGGCCAGATCGTCCTCGACCTGCTGCCCGGCCCCGACGGGCTGCCCGACGAGGTCGCGCGCGCCGTCGCCACCACCGCCACCCTCGTCGGCGACGACCGCGCCATCCCCCTCCTGGCCCGCTACGCCACCCATCCCGCGCTGGAGGTCCGGTCCCAGCTCGCCTGGGCCTGGGACCGCTTCGACACCCGCCACTACGCCGACGCGGTGATCGCCCGCATGCCGTACGAGGACGGGCTCGGCTTCGTCGCCAAGACCCCGGCCCATCTCGCCGAGCTGAGGCGGCTCGGCGGCCGGCCGGAGGTCTGGTGCCGGGGCGACTTCTGCGCCGGGGATCTGACGGACCTGGTGACGCCCGTGCTGCGGCAGCTGTCCTTCCGGGGCTGTACGGAGACCGTGGACCTGGCGCTGCTCGCCGCCGCCCCGCCTCTGCGCTCGCTGCACGTCACGGAGTGCACGGCCGTCGCCGGTCTGCGCGGGCTGGACGCCGGTGAGCTGCGCGACCTGCGGTTGTGGCTGCGGGAGCAGCCCGAGGGCCTGGAGGCGCTCCGCGCCATGACGGGGCTGCGGTGGCTGGAGCTCGACTGGGTCCTCGGCCCGCAGGACGTCGTCGACCTGGAGCTCGGGCCCGGGCTCGAAGGCCTTGTCCTCGGCACGGGCGCCTCCGGCTCCCTGTGGGTGACCGGGATGGAGGGGCACGCGCGGCTGTCGACGGTGGCCTTCGACGCGGAGCGGCTGCCGCGCGCGGAGCTGCCGCTCGGCACCCTGCCCCGGCTGAGCCGGCTCAGCACCCGCAACGAGGACCTGCGGCTGCTGGGGCCGGCCGAGCCGCTGCCGGGCGTGACGGTGCTCTCCGCGATCCACGCGTGGGGCCTGGAGGGGCTGGCCCGCCTCCCCGACGTGTACCCGGCGCTCACCTATCTGCAGATCGAGGTGTCGCCCATGATGGCCGGGGGCGAGCCCATCGACCTCGTGCACCTGTCCGGGCTGCCGCTGGAGCGCCTCGTCATCCGGCACGACGGGCCCGTGACGGGACGCGAGGCGCTGCCGGAGGGCTGCGAGCTCCTCATCCAGCGGTGACGTCGAGCCAGACCCGCCGCAATTCCTCCGCCACCGCCACGGACGTCAGCGGCGCCGGCCCGAGACCCCGGGCCGCGAGACCGTGCAGATACGCGCCGACCGACGCCGCGTCGCGGGCCGGCAGGCCCGCCGCCAGCAGGGAGCCCGCGAGGCCGGACAGGACGTCGCCGCTGCCGGCGGTGGCCAGCCAGGGCGTGCCCGTCGGGTTGACCCGCACCGCGCGGTCCTCGTGCGCGATCAGCGTCGTGGACCCCTTGAGCAGCGCCGTCACCCCGTAGCGCTCGGCCAGCGCCCGGACGGCCGGCAGACGGGCCGCCTCGACCTCCTCGCGGGCGAGCCCGAGCAGTACGGCGGCCTCGCCGGCGTGCGGGGTCAGCAGGGTCTCGGCGCGGCGCGCCCGCACCACGCCGGCGTCCAGCAGGCGCAGGCCGTCCGCGTCGACGAGGACGGGCACGTCGGACTCCAGGACGTCCTCCAGCGCGCGGCGCGCCTCGGCGCCGTCGCCGAGGCCCGGGCCGGCGACCCACGCCTGGACGCGGCCCGCCTTCGACGGCGGCCCGGTCGTCACCAGCGTCTCCGGGAAACGGGCGATCACCGCGTCCGCTGCCGGGCCCACGTACCGGACGGCGCCCGCGCCGCCGCTCAGCGCGCCCGCCACGGCCAGGACGGCCGCGCCCGGGTAGCGCGCCGAGCCGGCCACCACGCCGACGACGCCGCGCCGGTACTTGTCGCTCTCCGCCGCCGGGCGCGGCAGCAGGGCCGCGACGTCCGCGTGCTGCAGCGCCTCCACGTCCGGCTCGGCCGGCAGCCACGGGCCGAGCCCGATGTCGACGAGCCGCAGCGCGCCCGCGTACTCGCGGGCGGGGTCGATCAGCAGGCCCGGCTTGTACGTGCCGAATGTGACAGTCGCGTCGGCGCGGACCGCCGCGCCGGGCACCTCGCCGGTGTCGGCGTCGACGCCGCTGGGGAGGTCGACGGCGACGATCGGGGCGCCGTCGGCGGCCCGGAGCAGGTCCTCCGCCTGGGGGCGGAGGGGGCCCTTGCCGCCGATGCCGACGACTCCGTCGACGACGAGGTCGG
>NZ_JBFAPH010000225.1:0-10269 GCF_040675635.1 Streptomyces sp. NPDC049577 | reverse complement strand
GGGAGCAGCAGGGCGAGGGTGACTGCGGTGCGCTGAACGGTGCGAGTGGTGATCATGGCTTCCCCTCGGAATGCTCGGTGCCGCGGGCGGGGGGGCGTACTCCGCCGCTTCACTCCGCAGACCGCCCGGCGACCCGGAAGAGTTCCTTCCGGGGGCCGGTTCCGGTCGTGCCGAGCCTTCTCGTTCAGGGTAGTCCGGGGCGCCGGCTCGTCAGCCGAGTGCCGCCGCCGTGGCGCGGGCGAAGGTTTCGGGGTTGTCCAGCATGATGTTGTGGCCGCAGTCCGGGATCGCCACGACGCCGACGCCGGCCGCTTCGAGGCGGTCGGCGCCGGGCAGGGGCCCGTCGGCCGCCGGCACCAGGTACGTGCGCGGGATCGTCAGCTCCAGGAGCATCTCCCGCATGGTCGGCACCGTGCCGCGGGTCAGGTGGACGGCGCTGCGGTGCAGCGCCTCCAGCCCGGCCAGCCGCATCGTGGACCACCAGTGCGGGCCGGCCGCGTCCCGGACCTCCTGCCAGCCGCCGCCGACGAACTCGGCCTCGGTGTAGGTGGCGATGCCGCTGCTGCCGGGGCCGCGGACCGGGGTGATCGGGTCGAGGTTGGCGTCGACCAGCACGAGCCGGGAGACAAGGCGGGGGTGGCGGGCCGCGAGGACGATCGCCACCGACCCGCCCATGCTGTGCGCGACGAGTTCGGCACCCGTCACACCGGCGGCCGTCAGGGCCTCGGCGAGCGCGTCGGCGTGGGACTCCAGGGTGTAGTCGAAGCCGGTGGGGCGGTCGCTGATGCCGAAGCCGAGCAGGTCGATCAGGAGCGAGCGGCGTCCCGCGAGCGCGGGATGCGCCGCGACCTCGGCGAAGTAGACGGGCGACGTCGCCCCGAGTCCGTGCACATAGACGCGCGCGGGCTCCTCCCCCGGCAGTTCCACCCATCGGATCCGGTCGCCCTCGGGCGTCACCGTCGCGCTCCGCACAGTCCACTCCCCCGTTCTCGCGTTCGAATCGGGATGATCATAAGGCCACCCCGGCCGCGGGCGTCAGCTGCGGGCGTCCACCACCGTCCGCAGCTTGCCGGTGGTCGGCGTGCGCGCGAAGCCGGCGCCGTCCACCGCTTCCACCGCGACGTCGAGCAGCCGCTCGGCCACGGCCGTGCGCAGCTCCGGGTAGCCGGCCAGGAGCGCGTCCCGCAGACGGTCGGTGCCGGTGTGCTCCACGCGGACGGTGAGGCGTTCGCGCGGGCCGTCGGCGGACAGCAGGAGCTGGAGCTCCCCGCTGTAGCCGGTCTCCTCGGCGAGGGTGACGAAGCGGCGGTAGTTGAGGAAGTAGGTCGCCACGCGCACCACGTCGCCGGTACGGCCCAGGAGTTCGAAGCGCGGGGCCCGGCTGCCGCAGGGGCAGGGGCCGGGGACGGCGCGGCCGAGGTCGCCGATGACGTAGCGGTCGAGCTTCTGGCCGCGGCGGGCGCGGGTGGTGAAGACGAGGCGGCCGGTCCCGCCCGGGGGCACCGGGCGGTCGGCGTCGACGTCGACGATCTCCAGCGTGTGCAGGTCGGCGTGGAGGTGGTGGACGCTGCCCTCGCTCTCCACGCACTGGTAGCCGAGCGGGCCGAGGTCGGTGCTGCCGTAGGTGATGGAGCGGACGGTCTCGATGCCGAAGGTCTCGGCCAGGACACGGCGCTGTTCGGCGGTGAAGTGCTCGCCGCCGTAGAAGATCTTGCGGATGCCGCCGTACGAGCGCAGCAGGTCGGCCTGGTCGTGCAGGAGCTGCCACAGGTAGGAGGGCATGCCGAAGAGGGTGTCGGCCTCGTGGGCGATCAGCGTCTCGGCGGTGGCCCGGTGGTCGGTACCGGCGGTCATCGGCAGCTGGACGCCACCGAGCCGCTCCAGGATGGAGAAGAAGCTGATGAACCCGCCGTACATGTCTCCGCAGTAGAAGAGGTTGGCGGTGCGGTCGCGGGCCGGGTCGTAGCCGGCGGCGAGCAGGCCGCGGGCGGCGGCGTGCATCTGGGTGTCGTAGTCGTCGTAGGTGAAGAGGGAGAGGGCGGGGGTGCCGGTGCTGCCGCCGCTGCGGAAGTACAGCTCGGCGTCGGCCCGGCCGACCTCGCGGTTGCGTTCCTGGACGGCGGCCTTGTCCAGCAGCGGCCCGGCGGGCGGCGGGACGTCGGCCGGGCGGATCAGGTCGTCGAGGCAGGCCGTGGTGGCGAAGCGCTCGTCGGCCCGGACGGCCACGCGGCGGCTGTAGCGCTGGAGGGCGTAGACGCCGTCGTGGGGCTCGCCGGGGTAGCTGCCCAGCATGTCGCCGACCGGGGTGACCCGGGTGACACCGGCGGCCAGGACGGTGCGGGCGAGCTCGGCGACGTCCGTACGGCTGCCCGCGATGCCGGCCGTCTGCAGGTAGCGGCGCATGGGCCGCAGGGTGGCGATCAGGTGCTTGCGGGGCAGCGGCTTGACCCAGATGCTGCGGTGCAGCGGGGAGGCGGTGAGGGCGGCCCGGGTGTCGGCCATGACGCGCCAGGAGCCGTCGGGGGCGGCGTGGACGCGGGTCAGGCCGAGGTGCTCCTCCAGGCGGGCGAGCAGCTCGGTGGTGGTGATCTCGGCCTCCTCGGCCGGGCCGGTCTCCTCGTCCCGGGGCGCGGGCGGCACGGCGGCCAGGGCGCCGGCCAGGCGCTCGGCGAAGGCGAAGACCTCGTCGACGTCCTCGGTGTCGAGATAGACGACCTGCGGGCTGGAACACGCCTGCTGTTCGTGCAGGCACACGTCCGCCGCGAGGGCGCGCAGCGTGGCCCCGTCGTGCCAGGCGTCCGCGGCGAGGTAGGCGAAGGAGATCCGGTGGCCCCACTCCACCAGGCGGCAGCCGGGCGGTACGTGGGCGGCGACGCCCTCGACGGCGGCCTCGCCGCCCCACACCGCGACCGCGTCGGCGGGCGCGCACATCAGGCGCAGCCACTCCTGGCGGGAGGAGGGGAAGCGCAGCACGACGACGCGCTCGGCGACGGCCCCGGTGGGGTCGAGCGCGGCGAGTTCGGCGAGCAGGTGCTGGGCGAGGAGGGTGTCGGCGCTGCTGGTCTTGAGGACGTTGACGTTCCCCGCGAGCAGTCCCTCGACGATGCTGAGCGGTGCGACGGTGGCGGCGTTGCCGGGCGCGATGTGGGCGACCATGCCGACGGGCGCCCACGCCTCGTAGACGGTCTCCTTGGCGTCGGGCCGGGCCAGCCGCTCAGGGGTGGGTCCGCCGAGCTCGCGGCGGAGCTTGCGGGTCAGTTCGGGGCGGCTGAGGAAGGCGGCGAGTTCCGTGAGGAGCGAGGCGTCCTCGCCGTCGGGCAGATGGGCGGCCAGGCGGATGGTCACGGGGTGCGCGGGGTCGCGCAGGGCGGTGGCCAGCCGGTCGCAGGCGGCCAGCACGGTCTCGGTGTCCAGGGGGGTGGCCAGCGCGGCCTCGACGGCGGCGGGCAGGCCGGCCAGTCGGCGGGCCGCCTCGTCGTCGTCGACGAAGGCGCCCTGCCAGTAGTGCTGGTGGATCGTCTCGGTCACGACATTCCCTTCATCAGTTCGGCGGCGGCCACGGCACAGCTGCGGTTGCGGCTCACGCCGGCGCGGCCGTGCACGGTGAACCAGGGGGTGTTCAGCTCGCAGCCGCACTCCTCGCCCGGTTGGAGGGAGGCCAGGTCTCCCATGAGGACGCTCTGCGCCGGCACGGAGGTGATGTACGGCGAGACGAGGTGCAGATAGCCCCGCTCCCCGTAGGGCAGCGGCTCCAGGGTGCGCGTGGAGCGGATGGCCACGCGCGACCAGACGGGGGCGTGCAGCCGGTGGTGGTCGCACTCGATGTACGGGATGCAGTGCTCGACGGAGCCGAAGGTGTCGCGGATCCGCTCCGGGGGGATGCCCAGTTGCTCGGTGATCCGGGCGTACAGCTCGTCCTTGCCGATCTGCCGGTCGGCGTTGCCCTTCCAGCCGCCGCCGAGGATCACCAGGGAGTCCTCGGACAGGCGCAGGGGCGGCAGGCCCATGGCGCGCATCCGCTCCAGGGTGAACCAGAGGAAGGCGGGGAAGCCCAGGATGCGCACGGGCGCGTCGTCCCGCTCGTAGCGGCGCAGCGCCTCGACGCAGCCGAAGGGGTCGAACTCGTGGCCGCCGCCGGTGTTCCGCAGGGCGTACGCGACCTGCCGGGCCGGGGCGAAGTCGCACAGGTAGTTGTCGGTGAAGGAGGTGCCCAGCTTCAGATCGCGGGCCGGCTCGTAGCTGTAGAGCAGGTAGTTGACCTCCTGGCCGGGGGTGATCCAGCCGTTGTGGTCGAAGATGCGGGCGACCATGCGCTGCGCGGAGCGGATGGTCCAGGTGTCGAAGAACATCTGCGACTTCTGGCCGGTCGTGCCGGAGGAGGTCAGGTGCAGTTCGACGGCGTCGCGCGGGATGGAGAGCACCTCGTGCCGCTTGAAGAAGTTCGCGTGCACGAGCGGGGCGCGGTAGGGGGCGCCGGCGTCGGTGCCGGTGCTCTCGTACAGCGAGCGGAAGAACGGGGAGCGTTCGGCGTGCCAGGCGTTGATCTCGGCCATGGCGGCGGCGAACAGCTCGTCCTCGGCGGGGCCGGTCGCGTAGGGGTCGGTCAGATCGCACAGCTCCTGCACCCGGGGCAGCAGCCCGGGGTCCGGCACGGCGATCGGGGCCAGATGGCGGTTCATGAGGCAACCTCGAGGGTGGGCAGATAGGTCGACGCCCAGGCCGACGCGTAGGAGTCCAGGTAGGGCTGGAGCGGCCCGTCGACGACGACGCCGCGGAAGTCGATCTGTTCGTTGGTGCGGGTCATCACGGCGTAGTCGTGGAAGCCGTCGCCCTCGGCCCGCATGGCCGGGTAGAGGGCGCTGGGGATGAAGCCCTGGGCGAGGAAGGCGGAGAGCAGGTCGTGCCGGTCCAGGGGCACCAGGGCCTCGACGTAGCCGGCGCCGGCCCGGGTGAGGGTGCGGGTGATGGGCTCCAGCCAGGCCGCCGCGGCGGCCGGGCCCGGGTGGGCGGCGAGCAGCGCGCAGTAGCCGCCGGTGCGGTTGACGTAGGCGTAGACCTCGAAGTGGCCGTCGTCGGGCATCAGCAGCACGTTGGGCGTGTGCAGGGGGTAGAACCAGCCGTCGGCGTCGGGGAAGCGCTCGTGGAAGCGGCGGCGGACGAACGCCGGTGCCTCGATCGTCTCCAGCCTTCCCTCGGCGGGCCGTTCGGGGGCGGGGAGCGGGGCGGTGGCCCGGGTGTCGGCGTAACTGACGCCCAGGCTCTGTTCGACGGCGCGCAGCAGCGGCGTCAGCGGAGCGGGGACCTCGGGCACGGGGACGCGGCGGTCCAGCACCCCTACGGAGTGACGCGCGTAGAGCGCGAGGCTCTCGCGGCTGCTGAGGTCGACGGCGTTGGGCAGGATGCCCAGGGCGCGGAAGCCGTTGCGGGCGACGACACGCTGGGGACCGGCGCTGACCGTGCGGACGGTGGCGTAGACGGAGTCCAGGAGGCCCGTGCCGAGGGTGCGTTCGCACAGTGCCTCGGTCAGCGCTCCGGCGAGTCCGCCGGTGCGGTGTTCCGGGTGCACGGCCAGGCCTTCGAGCCGGCCGATGCGGCTGACGGGTTCGCCGTGGACGGCGGCGGAACCGACGAGAGCGCCGGTGTCCGGCCGGCGGGCGACCAGCCAGAGGGTGTGCGGGTCCTGGATGAGCCGGGCCATCTCGGCGGGGTCGGTGCCGAGCCCGGCGGGGTAGTGCGGTCCGTAGACCGCGTAGTACAGCTGACGCAGATCGGCGATGTCGGCGGGGGTGGCCGCCTGGAGCTCGGGGGTCATCGCTCGCTTCCGACGGGGACGGATTCGGGAAGGGGTACGGGGCCGGCCGCCGGCTCGGGCGTGCGCTCGCGCAGCAGGGCCAGGACACAGGCCGCGGGCAGCAGGCCGGCCGCCTGGATCAGGCACAGCGCCCGGACGGGCAGCTGGTCGCCGAGCAGTCCGAAGAGCAGGGAGGCCAGCGGGAAGGTCGCGCCGAGCACGGCCTGCATGACGGCGAAGAAGCCGGGCTTGTCGGCCGTGGGAACCAGCCGCTGGAAAAGGGCCACGAAGCGGACGCCGATGACGCCCACGCACCAGCCGGCCACGACGAGGGAGCCGGCGAAGACCAGCCGTCCGGTCAGCAGACCGGGCAGGGCCAGGGCGAGCGCCATCAGGGCCAGGCAGTACGAGCCGAGGACGGTCGGTCGTCCGGGCACGCGCGCTCCGGTGAAGGAGCCGATCAGCGTGCCGGTGCCCAGGGACGCCTCCAGCAGGGCGACGGTCGAGCCGTCGTCATGGAGCACGGACCGGGTGTAGAGCGGGATGACGACGAAGACGGCGGTGGTGAAGAGGTTCGCGGCCGTGAAGCAGAGCAGGATCTTACGGACGAAGGGCAGACCGGACAGGATCCGGCGCAGTGTCCGCCCTCCGGTCGCGGCGGCGTCGTCCACCGTGGCGGCCTCGGGTGCGGCGGCCGGGCGGAAACGCACCGCCGTCAGCAGCAGGGCGGCCGTCAGATAGGCCGCCGCGCAGCCGACCGCGAGGCCCGCGATGCCGGCCCGGTCGACGATCAGGGCGCCGAGCAGGGCGCCGCCGAGGCTCGCCAGGGACTGGGTGGAGAGTTCGAAGCCGGTGGCGGCCTCGATGTCCTCGTCGTCGACGAGTTCCGGCACGGAGGTGGTCAGACAGGGGTCGAAGAAGGCCTGGCAGGCGGCCAGGGCCAGGGTCACGGCGTAGGCGGCGGCGAGCGGGAGTCCGGCCGCGTACGCCCAGCCGGCCAGCGCGGCCGAGGCCAGTCCGGCGGTGCCGGCGGCCGCGCGCAGCAGCGAGCGGTGGGAGCGGCGGGCCACGGTCCGGGCGACGACGGGGGCGAGGGCGACGGCGGGCAGGGTGCTGACCGCCATGAACAGCCCGGAGGCGAGGCCGCGGCCGCCGCCGACGGCGTAGGCGACCAGCCACCAGGCCACGCCCACCTGGAACATGCGCACCGCGGCCTGGGTCAGGACCTGGGCCAGCCAGACGGCGCCGAAGGTGCGGTTGCGCAGGACGAGCGGCAGCCGGCGGCCCGTGGGCGCGCCGGAGGGGTCGGGGGTGCTCACGCGGTCGGCCTCTCGTCGAGGACGCGGACGAGCTTGCCGGAGCGGGGGTTGACCGCGAGGTCGCCGTGCCGGACCCATTCCACGGTCAGCGGGTGCACCATGCCGGCGCGTTCGCTGTCGGGGTAGAGCGGCCGGGCGGTGTTGAGGGCGGTGACGATCTCCTTGGCGAGGACGTCGAGTCCCGCCGGGTCGTCGCCGGGCGCGGTGGCCAGACGCAGGACGAGGCCGTCGCGGCCGTCCCAGCGGCGGACGACGAGCTGGGTGCCGGTGACGCGGCCCTCGGTGTCCGCCTCGGCGACGGCGGCGTGGGCGTCCTGGGTGTAGAGGGAGACGGGTCCGACGCGGACGCCTTCCTCGGCCCGGCCGAGGATGCGGAAGTGCCCGGCCTCGGGGTCGGTCCACTCCGCGCGGTCGCCGGCGGGGTAGCGGATGACGGGCATGAGGCGGCGGAAGAGGCTGGTGACCAGGACGCGGCCGGGGCGGCCGGCCTCGGTGACGGGTTCGCCGGTCGTCTCGTCGACGATCTCGACGAGGGTGTGCGGGCTGAACGCGCGGTGCACGCGCGGATCGGGGCCGGGCACGGGACGGCCGAGGAGGCCGGCGTCGACGCTGGCGTAGCCGAGGGAGCGGGGCTCGGCGTGCGGGAAGGCGGCACCGAGCAGACGCCGCTGGTCGTCGAAGAGCGCCTCGCCGCCGAAGAACAGCAGCTCGACCGAGGGAAGTTGACGACCCGTCGCGACCAGGTGCTCGGCGAGCCGGCACAGGGTGGTCGGGGTGCCGGCCACCACCTGGGCGGCGAAGTCCGCCAGGGTGGGCACCGTCGACTCCAGCGGGGCGGCGCCGCCGATGGGCAGGCGCACGTTGTCGACGGGTGCCTGGGCGAGGGAGTCGAGGACGAAGAGGAAGCTGGCGTAGAGCTCACCGGCGTAGAAGAGGTCGGCGACGCGGTGTCCGGGACGCAGTCCCGCGT
Organism: Streptomyces sp. NPDC049577; assembly: GCF_040675635.1. Classification (NCBI taxonomy): domain Bacteria; kingdom Bacillati; phylum Actinomycetota; class Actinomycetes; order Kitasatosporales; family Streptomycetaceae; genus Streptomyces; species Streptomyces sp. NPDC049577. The sequence goes on along the minus strand of NZ_JBFAPH010000225.1, from coordinate 2,189 downwards.
CGAGGAGTCCCTGGCCGAAAGCGGCGGTGAATTCCCGCCATTCCTCGCGGGTGTAGCAGGAGAACTTCGGTGCGCCGGTGGTGCCGCCGGTCTTGTAGACGACGGCTTCGGAGAGGGGTCCGGTCAGAACGCGATTGCCGTGGAGGGCATTCGCCTGCCAGAACGCGTTCTGGTCCACCACGGGGAGTTGCGTGAGGCACTCGACCCGGTCGGGAAGTCCGGCGTAGAGCTCGGCGTAGAAAGGAGAGTTACGACGGGCGAAACGTATGAGGTCCGATAGCTGGTGGACGGACATGCAGCCTTTGCCTTGTGGGTGACAATGCGGGGTACGCAGGGTTGTGCGGCATGACGAGGATCGGTGCTCGCCGCCTGCCTGCCGGGCGTCGCGTGATACGCGGTACGCCGGCCCATCGGGTCGGGTCGCTGTCGGTCTGACACACGATCACAAACCCTGCGGCGTCAAGAAATATATCGCACCGTCAGCACTGCTCCGTACGGCCGTTGAGAGTTGAACGAGAATCGCCGGGGCCGTGGCCGGAAATCGGATCCGGGGGATCAGATGCCGAGACCTGCGTCACGGGCGAGGAGAGCGGCCTGGACCCGGTTCTCGCATTCCAGCTTGGCGAGAATGCGGCTGACATACGTCTTCACGGTGGCTTCACTCATATGAATACGGCGGCCGGCATCGGCATTCGAAAGTCCCTCGCCGAGCAGGGCCAGGACTTCGCGTTCCCGTTCGCCGAGTACGGCGATGCGCCGCCGCGCCTCCTCGGAGCGGGAGGCGGCGGGCGCGGCGGCGAGGGAGTCGGCGACGTGCCGGGTGGCGGCCGGGGAGAGGTAGGCGTCCCCGGCGGCGGCCGCGCGGACCGCGCCGATGAGCTCGCCGGGCGCGGAGTCCTTCAGGAGGAAGCCCGCGCCGCCCTGGCGCAGGGCGCGCAGGACGTTGTCGCGCTCGCCGAAGGTGGTGAGGATCAGGGTGCGGACGCCGGGGGCGGCGCGGCCGATCTCGGCGAGGGCGGCGAGGCCGTCGAGGTGCGGCATCCGGATGTCGAGCAGGGCGACGTCCACCCGGTACCGCCGCGCCAGGTCCACCGCCTCACGGCCGTCCGCGGCCTCGGCCGTCACCTCGATGTCGTCGGCCGAGGTGAGGATCGCCCGGATACCCGCGCGGATGAGCGGCTCGTCGTCGGCGATGAGGACGCGGATCACCTGGTCTCCTGCTCACTGGTGTGTCGTGGCCGGGCCCCGGGGTCCCCGGGGGCGCTTCGGCCAGTCTCCCCCGGGGCGGCCGTCGTCCTCGTCAGCCCTTGCCGACGCCGAGGAAGAGGGCGGCGAACAGGCCCACGGCGAGGATCAGGGCGACCGCACACCCGGTCAGACAGCCGTTGCTCTTCTTCGTGCTCATGATGTCCTTGAACTCCTCACGGGGATCCAGCAGGTCGATGACGGTCTCACCCTCGCCGGGGACGGGGACCACGCTCTGCTGCCGAAAGTCGTCCGCCTCGCCGACGAAGGTCGCGCGTGTCTCCGCGGAGGCGTAGGGCAGGACACCCGCGAGCCGGAAGCCGCCGCCGTCGGCCGGTCCGGCGTGCACCATGCCGCCGATCAGCCGGGCCCGCTCGCACAGCCCGTCAAGACCCTGGCCGCCGCTGACCGCGCCCGGCCTCCCGCCCCCGCCGGCCGGGAGGGGGCCGTTGGCCACCTCGACCACGAGGGCGTCCGGTTCGTACCGCAGGGCGACCTCGACGGGCGCGCCGGGGGCGTGCTTGCAGGCGTTGGTCAGACCCTCCTGGACGATCCGGTAGCCGGTGTGGTCGGCGGCGGGCGCGAGCGGGCGCGGTTCCCCCGTGCGCCGGAGGCGTACGGGAACGCCGGCCGCGGCCGCCGCGTCGACGAGGTCCTTGATGCCGGCCACGGCCCGGGCGGCCGGCTGGGAGTCCTCCGCGGTGCCGTCCCGCAGGATGCCGACGACCTCCCGCAGCTCGTGCATCGCGGCCACGGACGCCTCGCGGAGCACGCCGACCGCCTCCCGCTGCCGCCCGGTGAGGTCCCGGTCGACCTCCAGCGCGCCGGTCTGCACCGCGATGAGCGCCAGCTGGTGACCGAGCAAGGCCCAGACCTCAAGTCGGGGTGGCGGGATTTGAACCCACGACCTCTTCGTCCCGAACGAAGCGCGCTGCCAAGCTGCG
>NZ_JBFAPH010000224.1:0-10392 GCF_040675635.1 Streptomyces sp. NPDC049577 | reverse complement strand
CGCGGGGCCGGGAGGTGCGGGGCGAGGTGTGGCCCGGGGAGTGCGTCTTCCCGGACTTCACCGATCCCCGGGCGCGCGAGTGGTGGGGCGGTCTGTACGCGGAGCGGCTGGCGCAGGGGTTCGCCGGGTTCTGGCACGACATGAACGAGCCGGTGTCGTTCACGGCGTTCGGCGATCCGTCGTTGCCGCGTTCCGCGCGGCATGTGCTGGAGGGCCGGGGCGGCGACCATCGTGAGGCGCACAACGTGTACGGGCTGGGCATGGCCCGGGCCGGGTACGAGGGGTTGTGCCGGCTGCGGCCGGAGGAGCGGCCGTTCCTGTTCTCGCGCTCGGGGTGGGCGGGCATGCAGCGCTACGGCGGCACGTGGTCGGGGGACGTGGCGACGGGCTGGCCGGGGCTGCGGGCGTCGCTGGCGCTGGTGCTGGGCCTGGGGCTGTGCGGGGTGCCGTACTCGGGGCCGGACGTCGGCGGCTTCACCGGGTCGCCGTCGGCGGAGCTGTACGTGCGCTGGTTCCAGCTGGGCGCGTATCTGCCGCTGTTCCGTACGCACTCGGCGATACGGGCGGGGCGGCGCGAGCCGTGGGAGTTCGGGGCGCGGGTGCTGGAGGACGCCCGGGCGGCGTTGCGGGAGCGGGAGCGGCTGCTGCCGTACTTCATGACGCTGGCGCATCTGGCGCGGCGTACGGGGGCGCCGTACGTGCGGCCGGTGTGGTGGCGGTCGCCGGAGGACCGGGCGCTGCGCGACTGTGAGGACGCGTTCCTGCTGGGCGATTCGTTGCTGGTGGCGCCGGTGCTGGAGCGGGGGGCGGACCGGCGGGCGGTGCGGCTGCCGCGCGGGCGGTGGTACGACACGGCGACGGGCGCGGTGCACGAGGGGCCGGGTCAGGTGCTGCTGGAGGCGCCGCTGTCGCGGATCCCGGTGCTGGCGCGGGCGGGTTCGGTGGTGCCGGTGGCCGGGCCGGAGGGCGGGGTGGAGCTGGAGGTGTGGCCACCGGCGCCGGGTCGTACGGGCGGCGGCGTGCTGATCACGGACCCGGGGCCGGGCTGGGACCCGCCGCGGATGGCGCGGTTCACGACCCGCTGGCGGGACGGTGCGGTGGTCGTGGAGCAGGAGGGGCTGGGAGAGCCGGCGTATCCGGTACGGGTGCGCGCGTAGCCCGGGCCCGGGCGCTCGGTCCGCCGGTCAGGCCCTGGGCAAAGGGGGCGTGCGGGGGGCTTCCCCCGGAGCGCACCCGGCTGGTAAGCCGTTCGGCATGCCGAGAATCGCCGTCCTTCCGCGTGCTCTCGTGCCGCTGCTCGCGGTGCTCGCCGTCGTCGCGCCGGCTCCCGTCGCGCGGGCCGGTGACGCCGCGCCGGAGGCACAAGGCTTCGTGGCGCTGGCCGACGTGGACCCGACGATCCTTCAGGAGATGCGGTACGCGACGCCGCACAACTTCACCGGGCACCGCGTGGCCGGCTATCTGCGGCCGCGCTGTCTGCTCACGCGTCCGGCCGCGGAGGCGCTGCGCCGGGTGCAGCGGGGGCTGCTGGTCCGGGGGTACTCGCTGAAGGTCTACGACTGCTACCGGCCGCAGCGCGCGGTCGACGACTTCGTGGCCTGGGCGAAGGACCTCGGTGACCAGCGGATGAAGGGCGAGTTCTATCCGCGGGTGGACAAGTCGCGGCTGTTCGACGACGGATACATCGCGGCGAAGTCCGGGCACAGCCGGGGCAGCACCATGGATCTGACGGTGGTCCGGCTGCCGGCCCGGCCCACGCGGCCGTATGTGCCCGGAGAGCCGCTGGTGCCGTGCTACGAGCCCAAGGACCGCCGTTTCCCGGACAATTCAATCGACATGGGGACGGGTTTCGACTGTTTCGACACGCTCGCCCACACCCTCGATCCGCGCGTCGAGGGCCGGCAGCGGGCCGACCGGCTGCTGCTGAAGTCCGCGATGGAACGGGCCGGGTTCGTCAATCTGCCCGAGGAGTGGTGGCACTACACGCTGCGGAACGAGCCGTTCCCGGACACGTACTTCGATTTCCCGGTCCGCTGAGGACGGCCCGGCGGGCGGGCTCAGACCGCGGCGGGGCGGCGGGCGTCGGCGGTGGCGCGGGCGTGTTCGACGATCGAGACGAGGACCTTCTTGACGGATTCGCGCTCCCGGGCGTCGCACATGACGACGGGCACCGAGGCGTCGAGGTCGAGGGCGTCGCGCACGGCCTCCTCGGGGTAGCGGTCGGCGCCGTCGAAGACGTTGACGGCGAGGGTGAAGGGGATGTCGCGGCGCTCGAAGTAGTCGACGGCGGCGAAGCAGTCCTCCAGGCGCCGGGTGTCCGCCAGGACGACCGCGCCCAGCGCGCCGCGGGCCAGTTCGTCCCACAGGAACCAGAAGCGGTCCTGGCCGGGGGTGCCGAAGAGGTAGAGGACGAGGTCCTCGCGGAGGGTGATACGGCCGAAGTCCATGGCGACGGTGGTGGTCGTCTTGCCCTCGACGCCACCCAGGTCGTCGACCGGCCGGCCGGCCTCGGTGAGCAGTTCCTCGGTGCGCAGCGGCCTGATCTCGCTGACCGCGCCGACCAGGGTGGTCTTGCCGACTCCGAAGCCGCCGGCCACCAGGACCTTGAGGGTCACCGGGGTGGGGCGGGACCGAAGGCGGCCGGGGTCGGGGCGCCGGAACACCATGGATGCTTCCTCCGATTCACAGACCTTGCGTGTACTCCCCCGGCAGTGATCGTTCCGCACGGGGCGGGGCGACGACAACCCCCGTCGGGGCCGGAGCGTGGTCCGGGCCCCGACGGGGGTGTGCCGCGCGGCGTGCGACGCGCGTAGCCCGCGCCCTACAACGCGCGTAGCCCGTCGATGACCTCGCGCAGGATGTCCGCGTCGGGCAGCTCCGCCGGGGGGACGGGGCGCGAGACGTGGACGTATCCGGCGTCGATCAGATCGCCCAGCAGGACGCGGACCACTCCCACCGGTAGGTCGAGACCGGCGGCCAGTTCCGCGACCGACTGGGGTGCCGTGCGGGTGAGGTCGACGATGTCGAGGTGTTCGGGTGAGAGCGTCTGGTCGGCGACGGCGGGCCCGCCGCCCGTCCCGTCCGTCACCGACTCGTCGGCGAAGACGAGGGCGATGAGGTCGAGGCGCTGCTCGGCGGCGCTGCGGGTGCGGCCCCTGGTCATGGCGTACGGGCGGACGACGGGGCCCGCCGCGTCGTCGTACCAGCGGGCCTCTCCCGGCGGCGGGCCGCCGGGGTGGGGGGTGGCATGGTCTCCGGTCATGCCGGCCGTCACTCGTCGGCGGCCGCGCCGGTACGGGGAGCGGTGGCCAGGTGGGCGCCCACGCGCTTGACGAGCAGGGTCATCTCGTAGGCGACCAGCCCGATGTCGGAGTCGGCGTCCGCGAGGACGGCCAGACAGCTGCCGTCGCCGGCGGCGGTGACGAACAGGAAGGCCTCGTCCAGTTCGACGACGGTCTGGCGCACCTCTCCGGCGTTGAAGTGCCGGCCCACGCCCTTGGCGAGGCTGTGGAAGCCGGAGGCGACGGCGGCGAGGTGTTCGCCGTCCTCGCGGCCGAGGTCCTTCGAAGTGCCGGTCGCCAGGCCGTCGCCGGACAGGACGAGCGCCTTGCGGATGCTGCCGACGCGCTCGACCAGATCGTCGAGGAGCCAGTTCAGCTCACCCTTCCCGGCCCGCGGCCCGGTGTCCGCTTCGGTGGAAGCGTTGCGTATCGCGGCCTTCGGTGCGGTCATCGACCGTCCCCCTCAGTTGTCGTTCCTGGTGCTGTCATCATGTGACGGTTTCGTCTCATGCGTTCCCCCGGTCGCCGCCGGGTGGTTCCTGCGCCCGTCCCCGTTGCCATCCTCGCTGGAGGGCGGCCATGCGGGCGCGTACCTCCTCGGCGTCGCGCTCGGGCGCCGGGGCGGCGGGTTCCCCGGCCGGTCGCTCTTCCGCCGGCGGACGCTGTTTCAGCTGCGGGGCCAGGCTGGCCTGGCGTACCCGCCGGGGCAGGCCCCCGGTCGGCGTGCGCTCCTCCCCGGCCTCGTCGGCGATCCGGGTGGTGGACCGGCGGCGCGGCAGGGGCGCGGGACCGTCGGAGGCCTGGCGGTGGTCGGGCGCCTCGGTGGACACGCCGTCGAAGGGGGAGAGCGCGGGTTCGGCGTCCGTCATCCCGTCCGGCGCGGCCGGGCGGCTCCGGGGCGGCCGGGTGCCGGCCGGCTCGGGCTCGCGGCCGAAGCCGCGCTGCACGGGGTGTCCGCCGGTGTCCTCGTCGCGGTTGTTCGGCGCGGTCTCGGTCAGCAGCGTGGAGGGAATGAGGACGACCGCGGTGGTGCCCCCGTACGGGGAGGGCTGGAGCGAGACGCGCACCCCCTGCCGCTGGGCGAGCCGGCTGACGACGAACAGGCCGAGGCGGTCGGTGTCGGACAGCTCGAACTCGGGGGTCTCGGCGAGCCGGAGGTTGGCCTCCAGCATGGCGTCGGGCGTCATGCCCAGGCCCCGGTCGTGGATCTCCAGCGTGAAGCCGTTGGGCACGCGCTCGCCGACGACCTGGACGGTCGTGTGCGGCGGGGAGAAGACCGTCGCGTTCTCCAGCAGTTCGGCGATCAGATGGGTGAGGTCGGCGACGGCGGGGCCGTTGAGGGCCAGCCGGGGCAGGCGGCGCACCTCGATGCGCTCGTAGGCCTCGACCTCGCCGACGGCGGCGCGCACCACGTCCATCAGCCGGACCGGCTTGCGCCACTGCCGGGAGGGGGCGGCTCCGGAGAGGATGACCAGGCCCTCGGCGTGGCGGCGCATGCGGGTGGTGAGGTGGTCGATACGGAAGAGGTCGGCGAGTTCCTCGGTGTCCTCGGTGCGGCGCTCCATGGCGTCGAGGAGGGTGAGCTGACGGTGCAGCAGGATCTGGCTGCGCCGGGCGAGGTTGACGAAGACGTCGGAGATGCCGCGCCGCATGTCGGCCTGTTTGACGGCGGCCTCGACGGCGGCCCGCTGGAGGGTGTCGAGCGCCTGGCCGACCTGGCCGAGCTCGTCGGGGCCGTAGGTGCGGCGGGGCGCCTCCTTCTCGATGTCGATCTGCTCGCCGGCGGCGAGGCGGCGCATGACGCTGGGCAGGCGCACGCCGGAGGCCTCGTGCGCCTCCTTGCGCAGCCGGCTCAGGTCGCGTACGAGGCCGCGGCCGATGCGGATGGAGACGACGAGGGAGGTGATGAGGGCACCCAGGCCGAGCACGCCGGCGATGGCGGCCTTGATGAGGACCTCGATCGCCTCGGGCTCGAACCGGTCGGCGTAGCCCTTGTTCAGCTCGGTGCCCATCCGGCCGAGGTCGTCCAGGACAGGGGTGACGGCGTCCTGCCAGTGCCGGGCGTCGACGGAGCGGCCGGCGCGGCCGTAGCCGGCGGAGAAGACGGACTCCTCGGCGCGGCGCAGGGCCTCGGCGTGGGCGCCGCGCCAGTAGTCGTCGAGGCGCTCGCGTTCGGCGGCGGGCAGGACGTCGATGCTGACGCGGTAGAGGATCTTGCGCTCGGCAATGCGGTCGGAGGCGGTGCGCAGGTCCTGGCGGCCCGGGCCGCCGGCGGTCAGGGCGGAGGCGATCAGCGCGTCCTCGCGGGAGAGTGCCTCGCGGGCGCGGGCGACGCCGGTCAGGGCGCGGCCCTGCCGGTCCATGTCGGCATCCTGGAGGGCGCTGAGGCTGCCGAAGAAGTCGTAGCAGGGGTCGATGAGTTCGCCGTACGCCTGGAGGGCGGCGTAGCGGGTGATGGTGCCGTCCTCGGCCTTGCGGCGCAGGGCCTCGATGCCGTCGAGGCCCTTCTCGATGGTGCGGAAACGATCCTCCGCGTCGGAGCTGAGCTCGTCCCGGGTGTCGCCGTCGGCGGCGCGGCGCAGGGCGGTGGCGGCCTGGTCGGTGGCGCGCTGCCGGGCGCGCAGACCGGCCAGGGCCTCCGTGCGGCCGGTCCCCTCGGCGGGGAGGGCGAGGTAGACCAGGGTCTGGCGGCGCTCGTTCTCCAGGGCGCGCAGGGTGTTCTCGGTGGGATGGCCGAGCGTGCGCAGCACGTCCGCCACGGTGAGCAGCCGGACGGCCTCGGTGCCCGTGATGACGGTCGCGAAGGCCCACAGGGCGGTCAGGGACACCAGTGGCACGAGCAGCAGCGCCACGATCTTCCGGCGGATCGTTTTCCCGCGAAAGCGCATGGCCTCCCCTACCTCAACCCCGGCCGCCGGGGGTGGTGTTCCGACAGTAATGCGGCGTGAGCCTACTACTGCGGAGGACGTGGCTCGAAGACCAGTGCGGTCCGGTGGGCGGCGTGGGTGGATTTCCCCCGGTGAACGGGAACTTCCGGGGAGTGTTGTGCGCTCTCTTCAGGGGGAATCCGGCAGGGGGGAGGTGGGCCGCCATGGACCGTGACCGGGGGTCCTTGTGGATCGAGGAGCCCGTCGGCCGGCCGCGCATGCCCGATCCCGTGCGGACGGCGGCGGTGCGTGCCGCCCTCGTCCTCTCGGTGACGCTCGTGGAGACGGTGGTGACGCTGCTCTTCGCGCTCTCCGGCTCCTGGCTGGCCTTCCCGGCCCTGCTGTGCACGGTGGCGAGCACCGTGGCGGCGACGTGGGGGGTGCTCGACGTGTGGGTGACGCGCCAGGTGTGGAACCAGCGGCACGGTGTGGTGTCCGTGCCGAGCAGTACGGCCCGCGAGGTGCGCAGGGCGCGCGCAAGGCCTGCGGCTCGCTGATCGGTCGTCCGTCCGCCCCCACGGCGGCGAGCGGGCCGAGCCGGCCGACGGGTCCCGACGGACGTGACGCTCAGCTCACGTGGGGGCTACGGCGCTCGACAAGGACGACATCGCGCCAGTTGCCGCGATGGCGGCCTATCCGCTCACGCGTGCCGATGACGCGGAACCCGGCCCGGGCGTGCAGGGCGAGGCTGGCGGCGTTCTCCGGGAAGATCCCGGACTGCACCGTCCAGATGCCCGCGGCGTCGGTGGAAGCAAGCAGAGCGGTCAGCAGCGCCAGGCCCACGCCGCGGCCGCGGGCCTCGGGGTGGACGTAGACGGAGTGCTCGACGACGCCGGCGTACGCGCACCGGTCGGAGGCCGGCACCACGGCGGCCCAGCCCAGCACCCGGCCGCCGTCGTCGAGGGCGGCCAGGCGGTGGTCGGCGAGTCTGGCGGCGTCGAAAGCCTCCCAGGTGGGTGCGGTGGTCTCGAAGGTGGCGTTGCCTTCGTCGATGCCGAGCTGGTAGATCGCCAGGACCTGGATGGCGTGCTCGGGCCGCATCGGTGAGACGTGTACGCCCGCCGTCGAGATGGTCATGCCGCGGCCTCGATGCCGAGTTCGGCGAGCAGGCCGCGGATGCGGCGCTCGATCTCGTCCCGGATCGGCCGGACGGCCGCCACGCCCTGCCCGGCGGGGTCCTCGAGTTTCCAGTCCAGGTAACGCTTGCCGGGAAAGTACGGGCAGGCGTCCCCGCAGCCCATCGTGATGACCACGTCCGAGGACTGCACGGCCTCCACCGTGAGGACCTTGGGGGTCTCGGCGGAGATGTCGACGCCGACCTCGCGCATGGCCTCCACCACAGCCGGGTTCACCGTGTCGGCGGGTGCGGAGCCGGCGGAGCGGACCCGGACCTTGTCCCCGGCGAGGTGGGTGAGGAAGGCGGCGCCCATCTGGGAACGGCCGGCGTTGTGCACGCAGACGAACAGCACGGACGGGGTGGGGGAAGTGCTCATGAGGCCAGGCTTTCTTCAGCAGGTCGGGCGGGTACGGGGGGCTGCTGCTCGCCGGGCCCGGCGAGGACCTCGTCGCCGTTTGCGGGAGCCGGGCGGCCGAAGCAGACGGCGACCAGGGCCAGGCCGAAGACGGCACCGGCCAGCTGGGCGGCGAGGAACGGGGCGACGGAGGCGGGAGCGATCCCCGCGAAGGTGTCGGTGAAGGCGCGGCCGATGGTCGCAGCCGGGTTGGCGAAGGATGTGGAGGAGGTGAACCAGTACGCCGCCCCGATGTAGGAGGCGACCGCGACCGGTGCGAGATGCGCGCGTCCGGCACGGGCCAGGCCGAGGACGAGCCAGATCAGTCCGGCGGTGGCGACCGCCTCTCCCAGCCAGAGGTGGCCGGCGGAGCGGTCGTGAGTGGAGAAGTGCGCAAGCGGCCTGGCGAACATCGCGTCCGCGACTGCCGAGCCGCCGATCGCCCCGGCGATCTGGGCGGGGACGTACGCGGCGACGTCGCGCAGGCCGGGACCGTCGCCGGTCCGGCGGCCGGTGAACCAGGCAGTGAGCGTCACGACCGGGTTGAAGTGTGCCCCGGACACCGGACCGAGGAAGGCGATCAGCACCCCCAGACCGAAGACGGTGGCCAGGGAGTTGGCCAGCAGCTGGACACCGGCGTCGCTGGTGAGCTCGGTGGCCTGGATACCGGAGCCGACCACCACCGCGACCAGCGCGGCCGTGCCGAGACCCTCGACGGCAGCCCGCCGGGCCAGGGGCGCGCCGGCGCTCATGCGGGGGCCTTCGCCACTGCGGCGGGGATCTGGAGCAGGGCGGACAGCTTGGCCAGGGCCTCGGGCAGCACCCAGTAGTACACCCACGTGCCGCGCCGCTCCGAACCCACCAGCCCGGCCTCCCGCAGCACCTTCAGGTGGTGGGAGATCGTCGGCTGGGAGACGTCGAAGGGGCCGACGAGGTCGCACACGCACGCCTCACCACCCTCGTGGGAGGCGATCAGCGACAGCAGCCGCAGCCGGACGGGGTCCGACAACGCCTTGAACATCCGCGACAGCTCGGTCGCGGCTTCTTCGCCCAGCGGCTCGCGGACCATCGGCGCACAGCAGGCCGCCTCGTCCTGCCCGAGCACCGGCAGACCAGCTTGTTTCGACATATCTCTATGTTGACAGTCATCTAATCCGGTGGCAACGTCGACTGTATCGACAGATGTCGAAACAAGCTGCTTCCTGATGGGAGACCGCCATGTCCCGGGTCCAGCTCGCACTCAACGTCGCCGACCTCGAAGCGTCGGTGGCCTTCTACTCCAAGCTCTTCGGCATCGAGCCCGCCAAGCGCCGTCCCGGCTACGCGAACTTCGCCGTCACCACCCCGCCGCTCAAGCTCGTCCTCATCGAGGGTGAGCCGGGGCAGGCCACCCGCCTGGACCACCTCGGCGTCGAGGTCGCCTCCACCGAGGAGGTCACCGCCGCCACCACCCGCCTCAAGGACGCCGGGCTGGCCACCCTCCAGGAGACCGACACCTCCTGCTGCTACGCGCTCCAGGACAAGGTGTGGGTGACCGGCCCCGGCGAGGAGCCGTGGGAGGTCTACGTCGTCAAGGCCGACGCCGGGCACATGGGCCAGAGCCCCCTCTCCGGCGGCGACGCCTGCTGCGCCGGTCCGGAGGGGAGCACCGAACCCGCGCCGGCCGCATCGGGCTGCGCGTGCGGAAGCTGAGTCGTGGCCCTCGGCGGGCGGCTCGCCCGCGTCCTTGGCCAGGGACGGGCCCGCCCAGCGCCGGCGCGAGCGCGGAGCAGCCCGGTGCCCGGCGCGGGCCACCACCTCGTACAGCCGCCGCTCGGCTTCTCACCGGGAATTCCTGCACCTCATCCGCTCACACCCGCGGGGCCGGGGTTTCGGCCGCCGGGCGGCGGAACATGCGGGTTGCCGTGATCTCGCCGTGTACCTGCTCGGTCTCCGGGTCCTGTTGCGGCAGTCCGGGGCGCAGGTGTTCCTCAACGCTGATGTACTTCAGGCCCGCCCGCAGGTCCGCGTCGTTGCGCAAGCGGATGACCAGCGGGAACTCCGCCAGGGCCGTGGTGTCGAAGAGGCCCGTGGTGTAGAGCAGCTGGACACCGAGGGCGTCGGCGACGGCCCGCTGGAGTTCCAGCAGATACGTCGCGTTGGCGCGCCCGATGGGGTTGTCGAGGAACAGCGTGCCCGCGTGCCGCTGCTTGTCGCGGCCCCGGTCGTTGCTGCGCAGGGCGGCCATCGTGCAGTAGAGCGCGATGGCGGCGGTGAGCAGCTGGCCTCCGGAGAAGACGTCGCCCATCTGCCCGACCGGGACCCGCTCGGCCCGCAGCACGGCGTCCGGCTTGAGGATCTCGACGGCGACACCGCGTGGCAGCAGCGCGGCGCGCACACCGCGCAGCAGCAGGGACATGCCGTCCCGGCGCAGGTCGGAGTTCTTCTTCACGGCCGAGCGGGTGGCCTCGTCGATGACCTCGCCGAGCCGCTCGGTGAGCGTGGACTGGTCGGGGTCGTCGAAGCGGATCCGCAGGAACTCCTGGCCCGACCACTCCCCCAGTCCCTCGGGCAGCCGGGAGAGCCGCTGTGCCGAGCGGAGGGTGGTCAGCGAGGACTCCACCAGGCCGCGCAGCCGGTCGACGATGCTGTCGCGGTTGCGCTCCAGCTGCTCCAGTTCGTCCGTCAGGACAC
>NZ_JBFAPH010000223.1:0-10490 GCF_040675635.1 Streptomyces sp. NPDC049577 | reverse complement strand
GACGCGGCGCGGCAGCAGCTGGGTGCCGCCGCCGCCCGGGATCACCCCGACGGACACCTCGGGCAGCCCCACGACGGCCGTGCTGTCGGCGACGATCACGTCGCAGGACAGCGCCAGCTCGAAGCCGCCGCCGAGGGCGAAGCCGTGCACGGCGGCGATGGCCGGCACGGGCAGTTCGAGAACGCCGGTGTAGGCGGCGCGGGCCTGCGGCCGCTGGCGCGAGAGGTCGGCGTCGGTGAAGGAGTTGCGCTCCTTGAGGTCGGCGCCGACGCAGAAGGCGCGCTCGTGGCTGGAGGTGAGGACGACGGCGCGGACGTCACGGTCCGCGGCCAGGGCGGCGGTGGCCTCGCCGATGGCCCGGGCCATGGCCGTGGAGACGGCGTTCATGGCCTTGGGGCGGTCGAGGACGAGCTCGGCGACATGGCCGTTCTCGTGGCTGCGGACGGCGATCCACTCGCCGAAGCGTTGCTCGCTCACGCGGGTGCCTTTCGGTTAACGACGCGGGTTAACGACCGTAAACTGAGGCGCAGCCTACCCATGCCTCCGGCGGTTACCCAGGCCCCCCACGGCGCGCGGCCGGAGACGGGGGCCAAGCCCCACGGGCCCCGGGCCCCGGGCCCGAACCCGCCGCCACCGGCCGCCCGGCACCGCCGGACCGGTGGCAACGGGCTGAGCACCGTCGCGGCGGAACAAAAAACGGGGGCAAGCTCCCCCGGACCCCGGCCCAAACCCGCCGCAACCGGCGGCCCGGCACCGCCGGACCGGTGGCAACGGGCTGAGCACCGTTGCGGCGGAACAAAAGACGGGGGCGAGCCCCCGGACCGCCCCCTTCTCCCGCCGCGACGGCGGGCCCCGCCGCGTCCCCGGAAAGCGCAGGCGCTAGCCGCCCCGGCGGGTCAGGAGCCAGGGTTCCACCACGCCCAGTCCCCGCACCGGGCGTTGCCACATCGGTTGGAGCGCGAAGCGGTAGTCCGTGCCGCCCGCCGCGGCCGCCTCCGCCTCGGACTTGGGGGCGTCGCCGCTGCGGGCGAGCTCCTCGGCGAAGGCGCTGTCGACGAGGACGGCGTCGCGCGGCGCTATCGACGTGAGGCGGCTGGCGAGGTTGACGGTGGTGCCGAAGACGTCGCCCATGCGGGTCGTGACCGTGCCGAAGGCGATGCCGACGCGCAGCTCGGGCATGGTCTCGTCGTGGGCGAGGGTCTCGATGAGGCGCAGGCCGATCTCCGCGGCGGTGCCGGCGTCGTCGGCCGCGTAGAGGACCTCGTCGCCGAGGGTCTTGATGAGGCGGCCGCCGTGCGCGGCGACCAGGTCGGCGGCCGTGGTCTCGAAGGCCTCGACGAGCTCGCCGAGCTCCTCCTCCTCCAGCCGCCGGGTGAGCCGGGTGAAGCCGACGAGGTCGGCGAAGCCGACCGCGAGCCGGCGGTCGACCATCTCCGCGTCGTCCGCCGCCTGGACGACGCGGCCGGTGGCGGCGGCGAGCTGGCGCCGCCAGACGTAGATCAGGAACTCCTCCAGCTCGGGCAGGAGCAGCTCGACCAGCGGGTAGGTGATCTCGGTGCGGCTCAGGCCCGGTTCCTGAGGCTCGGTCAGGCCCATCAGGAAGGAGTCGATCTGCCAGTCGGCGAGCCGGGCGGTGGTCTGCCCGGTGGAGCGGGCGACCTGGACGGCCATGGGCTCGCTGAGCAGCCCGGCCTCCACGAGGCCGGCCAGCCGCCGCAGGGCCAGTACGTCGGCCTCGGTGAGCGCCTTGGCCTGGCCGATGTCGGCGAAGCCCATGGCCCGCCAGAAGCGGGCGGCGAGGTCCATGGAGACGCCGGCGGCGCGGGCGGCCTGGAAGGGGGTGTAGCGGCGCTCGGCGCCGAGGATCAGCGATTCCAGCCGGAGCGCGAGCGGGTCGGTGCCGTCGCCGAAGTCCTCGTCGACGACCTTTTCCCGCGCGGCGCCGCCGGCGCCGCCCTCGCCCGTCGCCCCGTCGTCGGCGGTCACCGCCGGCCCCCTGTCCGATCCGTGCGCACTGCCCTGCCGATCGCCGCTCGCCTGGTTTCCGGGCACAACGATACGTCAGGTGTGCCGTAGCTCACTTCGCGGACCGCCGGAGTGACCGGCCGGGCTCACTCTTTACGGCTCCCCTCACGACTCCGCGGGGCGCAGATGGACGATGTCTCCCGCCCCCACCGGCTCCTGGACCCCGTCCGGCGTCGCCAGCACCAGGCGTCCGTCGCCGTCGACGGCGACGGCCTCGCCGACGAGCGCGCGGCCGCCGGGCAGTTCGGCGCGCACGGTGCGGCCGAGGGTGGCGCAGCCGGCGGCGTAGGTCTCCTGGAGCCGCGAGGAGGCGGGGTCGCCGCCGGCGGCGCGCCACTCCTCGTACCACTCGGCGAGCGAGCGCAGGATCGCGCGGAGCAGCGGGTCGCGGTCGAGGACCTTGGCGCCGGCGAGGGCGAGGGAGCCGGCGCCCGGGACGGGCAGTTCGTCGGCGCGCAGCGAGACATTGAGCCCGATGCCGAGGACGACGCCCCCTTCCTCGGTGCGTTCGGCGAGGATGCCGCCGGTCTTGCGCTCCTCGCCGTCGACGGTGACGAGCAGGTCGTTGGGCCACTTCAGGGCGGTGTCGACGCCGGCCGCGCGGGACAGCGCGGTGGCCGTGGCGACGCCGGCGAGCAGCGGGATCCAGCCCCAGCGCTCGGCGGGCACCTCCGGCCCGGGGACGAGCCGGACGGAGAAGAAGAGCCCGGAGCGCGGCGGCGCCGACCAGGTGCGGTCGAGCCGGCCGCGGCCGGCGGACTGCTCCTCGGCGATCAGCACGGCACCCTCGGGGCCGCCGGAGGTGACGAGATCGGTGTTGGTGGAGCCGGTGCGCGGGACGACGTCCAGGGACGTCCACAGACCGCCGGGGCGGATCAGGGCGCGGCGCAGGGCGGCGGCGTTGAGCGGGGGGCGGTCCAGGTCGGACCAGCGGCCGTTCGGAGCGTCGGAGGAGGTCATGACGGCAACGATAGGAGCCGCGGGGGGCCGCCCGGGACGGCGCCGCGCCGCCGTCGGGGCGGTGCTTCACCGGGCGCGGGGTGTGTCCAACGCCGCACTGCCGGAGTGCAGCCACGCCGATACCCTACGAACCGGTAGCCAGCGCGGTGACCCCGGTCACCCCACTCATTTGACGGACGAGCAGGAGCCGCAGCCCCATGTCCGAGCCAGAAGCCCAGGGAATCCAGGGAACCGACATCCACACCACCGCGGGCAAGCTCGCGGATCTGCAGCGCCGGATCGAGGAGGCGACGCACGCCGGCTCGGCGCGGGCGGTGGAGAAGCAGCACGCCAAGGGCAAGTTGACCGCGCGGGAGCGGGTCGATCTGCTGCTGGACGAGGGCTCCTTCGTGGAACTCGACGAGTTCGCCCGGCACCGCTCGACCAACTTCGGCATGGACGCCAACCGCCCGTACGGGGACGGCGTGGTCACCGGCTACGGCACGGTGGACGGCCGCCCGGTGGCGGTCTTCTCGCAGGACTTCACGGTCTTCGGCGGTGCGCTCGGCGAGGTCTTCGGCCAGAAGATCGTCAAGGTGATGGACTTCGCGCTGAAGACGGGCTGCCCCGTCATCGGCATCAACGACTCGGGCGGCGCCCGGATCCAGGAGGGCGTGGCGTCCCTGGGCATGTACGGCGAGATCTTCCGCCGCAACACCCATGCCTCCGGCGTGATCCCGCAGATCTCCCTGGTCGTGGGCCCGTGCGCGGGCGGCGCGGTGTACTCCCCGGCCATCACGGACTTCACGGTCATGGTGGACCAGACCTCGCACATGTTCATCACCGGCCCGGACGTCATCAAGACGGTCACCGGAGAGGACGTCGGCTTCGAGGAGCTGGGCGGCGCGCGCACGCACAACACGACGTCGGGCGTGGCGCACCACATGGCGGGCGACGAGAAGGACGCGATCGAGTTCGTCAAGGCGCTGCTGTCCTACCTGCCGTCCAACAACCTCTCCGAGCCGCCCGCCTACCCGGAGGAGGCGGACCTGGAGCTCTCGGACGCCGACCGGGAGCTGGACACGCTGATCCCGGACTCGGCGAACCAGCCGTACGACATGCACACCGCCATCGAGCACGTGCTGGACGACGGGGAGTTCCTGGAGACGCAGGCGCTGTTCGCGCCGAACATCCTCACGGGCTTCGGCCGGGTCGAGGGCCACCCGGTGGGTGTGGTCGCGAACCAGCCGATGCAGTTCGCGGGCTGCCTGGACATCAACGCGAGCGAGAAGGCGGCGCGTTTCGTCCGCACCTGCGACGCGTTCAACATCCCGGTGCTCACGTTCGTCGACGTGCCGGGCTTCCTGCCGGGTACGGACCAGGAGTACAACGGCATCATCCGGCGCGGCGCGAAGCTGATCTACGCCTACGCGGAGGCCACGGTTCCGCTGATCACCGTGATCACCCGCAAGGCGTTCGGCGGTGCGTACGACGTGATGGGCTCCAAGCACCTGGGCGCGGACCTCAACCTCGCCTGGCCCACCGCGCAGATCGCGGTCATGGGCGCCCAGGGCGCGGTGAACATCCTGCACCGCCGCTCGCTGGCGGCGGCGACGTCGCCGCAGGAGCAGGAGGAGCTGCGGGCCGAGCTGCTCGCGGAGTACGAGGACACGCTGCTCAACCCGTACGTGGCGGCCGAGCGGGGCTACGTCGACGCGGTGATCATGCCGTCCGACACCCGTCGGCACATCGTCCGCGGGCTGCGCATCCTGCGCGACAAGCGCGAGGCCCTGCCGCCCAAGAAGCACGGCAACATCCCGCTGTAGCGGACCCGCGCATCCGAAGGGAGCCCGAAGTGATCAAGGTGGTACGCGGCAACCCGACCCCCGAGGAGCTGGCCGCCGCACTGGCGGTGGTCCGGGCGCGCGCGGCGGCGGGGGCCACGGCCGCGCCGTCCGCGCCCGTCCGCTCGGAGTGGGCCGCCCCGGCCCGGCTGGCCGGCGCCCGCCGCACCCCGCGCCCGGGCCCGCGCGCCTGGCGGACCGCCTACTGGCCGTCCTGAGCAGGGCGCCCCGCCGGGGGCCGGCGAGCAGGTCACGTCGCGCCTGAGTACGCGTACTCAGGCGCGACGCGGCGTCCGGCCCGAGCATGGAACGCATGCTCTGGTCCGACCCGTCCGACGAACCGCCCGAGGAACTGCGCGAGGCGCAGGCGATGCTCCGGCGGGCGGGAATCGTTCTCGCCGTGGGGATGGTGCTGCTCTTCGTCTGTCTCGGCGTGCTCTGAGAGCGCCGCGGCGGCCACCCCGCTCCAGGTCGCGCTGACGGGACCCGCCTCGGGCCGGCGAACGCCTACGCTGGCCCGTATGACCAACCGCACCCCAAGCCGCCGCCTCGTCCTCGCCTCCCAGTCCCCCGCCCGGCTCGGCCTGCTGCGCCAGGCCGGGCTCGCGCCCGAGGTGATCGTGAGCGGGGTCGACGAGGACGCCCACGACGCCGCGACCCCCGGCGAGCTCGCGCTCGTCCTGGCGGAGGAGAAGGCCGCGGCCGTGGCCGGACTGGAGTCCGCCGCGGGGGCCCTGGTCGTGGGGTGCGACTCGGTGCTGGAGCTGGACGGCCTGGCGCTCGGCAAGCCCGCCGACGCCGAGGAGGCGACGGCCCGCTGGAAGTCGATGCGCGGCCGCTCCGGGGTGCTCCGCACCGGCCACTGCGTCATCGACACGGCGACCGGGCGCCGGGCCTCGGCCACCGCGTCCACGACGGTCCGCTTCGGCGAGCCGAGCGACGCCGAGGTCGCCGCCTACGTCGCCTCCGGCGAACCGCTGTACGTCGCCGGTGCGTTCACCCTCGACGGCCGGTCGGCGCCGTTCGTCGAGGGCATCGACGGCGACCCGGGCAATGTGATCGGCCTGTCGCTGCCCCTGCTGCGCACGCTCCTCGCCGAGCTGGGGGTCGCGATCACCGACCTCTGGGCGTGACGCGCGCTCAGATCGGCAGCTGGCTGGTGGCCTGGCTCAGCTGACCGAGCTGGCTCAGCTGCTTGAGCTGGCTCAGCTTGCCGAGCCCCCGGGGCAGCCCCGGGTAGAGGCTGGTCTCCGGCCCGCCCTCCGGCGCCTGCGGCGGCACGACGGCCGGGGGCGGCGGCATCGCGGGCCCGGCGGCCTCCGGCCGCGCGCTCCTGGCGTGGGCGGCCTTCGCCGGGGAGCCCTTGGCGTGGGCGGCCTTCGACGGAGCCGGCCGGGCGGGGGCTCCCTTGGCCATGGAGCCCTTGGCGGGCATGGCCTTCGCCGGCACGGCGGCCTTCGTCGGCATAGCCTTCGCCGAGGTCGCCTTCAGCGGCGCCGCGTCCTTCCGGCCCGCGTGCCGGTCCCCGGGCCGCGCCGGGGTCGTCTTCGGCGGCGTGACGGCGTGCCCCGGGTTCGCGGCCGCCGGCGGCGGCACGGGCGTGGGCGCGGAGGGACCGGCGGCCACGGCGGCGGACGTCACGGAGAGGGCCGCGCCGGCCAGGGCGGCGGCAGCTGCAATGCGCTTGATCATGACTTCTTCAACGATGTCATGCCATATCGGTCACCCTCGTCACCTCGCTCGTCACCTCGCAGTGAACCCAAGGAGTCCCCCATGCCGCAGTCCGCGGGCCGCGCCCTGGACGCCCTCGACGCCGTCGCCGCCTCCGACGGGCCGGTGCCCGCCAAGGCCCTCGCCCGGCGGCTCGGCTGCGGGCTGTCCACGGTGTACGAGCTGCTGGGCACCCTGACCGAGCGCGGCCATCTGACCCGCACCCCCGCCGGCTACGTCCTGGGTTACCGCGTACCGGCGCTGCACCAGGCCTTCCGGCGGCAGATGCGGATGGCGGACGGGGTCCAGGAGCTGCTGCTGCGGGCGCGCCGGACCGCCGGGGCCGACACCTACTTCAGCACCTACCGGGACGGGGACGTCGCCGTGCTCGCCGGGGCGAGCGCCGACCGGGCGGCCGTGGGGGGCTTCGGCACGGGCCGGGACCACGCCCCGCACGCCACCGCCCACGGCAAGGTGCTGCTGGCGGCGCTGCCCAGGGCGACGCGGCTGCGCCATCTGACGGCGTCGGGGATGCCCGCCGTCACGGCCCGCACGATCACCTCGCCGGAGCGGCTGGAGGCGCAGCTGCGGCGCGTACGGCGGGAGGGCGTGGCCGTCGAGGTCGAGGAGAGCGTCCCCGGGGTGGCCTGTGTGGCGGTGCCGGTGCCGGCGGCGCACGGCGGCGCGCTCACGGCCGTCTCGGCGGCCCTGCCGCTGGAGGAGTTCCGCCGGGGCGAGCGGCATGTCGTGGCCGCGCTCCGCCATGTCGCGACCGAGGCGGCGAAGTTGGCCTGAATACGCCCCTATGTCAGGAAAGATCGGCATTACCGGCGCTACCCGTGGGTAAGCAAGAAGCCAAGAGGGCTCGGCGCGCAAACTTTGCGTCACCCGTTCGTAGGGACTCCACAAAGAAACGGCCCCGCCACTCCCGGGCCGCCTTCGAGACCGAGACCACACGACCACCCGGCCGTCGGTCCGGGATTCCCGGCGTACCGTGGGACATCGGGGGACTTGGGCCCGCACCCGGCTCCCGCCTCACGCTCCGTGTGGGCAAGGTCACCCCGGAAGTCGGGTCGGCACAAGGTGTCGCCAGTACCTAAACTCGCGCCTGTTGATTTGTTGCGGCGCAGCGCCCAGGAAGGACCCATCGTGCGCAAGGTGCTCATCGCCAACCGTGGCGAAATCGCAGTTCGCGTCGCTCGCGCGTGCCGGGACGCCGGAATCGGCAGCGTGGCGGTGTACGCCGACCCGGACCGCGACGCGTTGCACGTCCGCGCGGCCGACGAGGCGTACGCGCTGGGCGGTGACACCCCCGCGACCAGCTATCTGGACGTGTCCAAGGTCCTGGCGGCGGCCGCCGAGTCCGGTGCCGACGCCGTCCACCCCGGGTACGGCTTCCTCTCGGAGAACGCCGACTTCGCCCAGGCCGTCCTCGACGCCGGGCTGACCTGGATCGGTCCGCCCCCGCAGGCCATCCGCGACCTCGGCGACAAGGTGGCGGCCCGTCACATCGCCCAGCGCGCCGGTGCGCCGCTGGTGGCCGGCACCCCCGACCCGGTCTCGGGCGCGGAGGAGGTCGTCGCGTTCGCGCGCGAGCACGGTCTGCCGATCGCCATCAAGGCCGCCTTCGGCGGCGGCGGTCGCGGCCTGAAGGTCGCCCGCACCCTCGAAGAGGTGCCCGAGCTGTACGACTCGGCGGTCCGCGAGGCGGTCGCCGCGTTCGGCCGCGGCGAGTGCTTCGTCGAGCGCTACCTGGACCGTCCGCGTCACGTGGAGACCCAGTGCCTGGCCGACAAGCACGGCAACGTGGTCGTCGTCTCCACCCGTGACTGCTCGCTCCAGCGCCGCCACCAGAAGCTCGTCGAGGAGGCCCCGGCCCCCTTCCTGACCGAGGAGCAGAACGCCGAGCTCTACCGCGCCTCCAAGGCCATCCTGCGCGAGGCGGGCTACGAGGGCGCCGGCACCTGTGAGTTCCTCGTCGGCCAGGACGGCACGATCTCCTTCCTGGAGGTCAACACCCGGCTCCAGGTCGAGCACCCGGTCACCGAGGAGGTCACCGGCATCGACCTGGTCCGCGAGATGTTCCGCATCGCCGACGGCGAGGAGCTCGGCTACGACGACCCGCCGATGCGCGGTCACTCCTTCGAGTTCCGCATCAACGGCGAGGACCCGGGCCGCAACTTCCTGCCCGCGCCCGGCACCGTCACCACCTTCGCCCCGCCGTCCGGCCCGGGCGTGCGGCTGGACGCCGGCGTGGAGTCCGGCAGCGTCATCGGCCCGGCCTGGGACTCCCTCCTGGCCAAGCTGATCGTCACCGGCGCCACCCGGCAGCAGGCCCTCCAGCGGGCCGCCCGCGCGCTGGCGGAGTTCCAGGTCGAGGGCATGGCCACGGCCATCCCCTTCCACCGCGCCGTGGTGACCGACCCCGCCTTCGCCCCCGAGGTGAACGGCGAGGAGGGGCCCTTCAAGGTCCACACCCGCTGGATCGAGACCGAGTTCGTCAACACCATCCCGGCGTTCGCCGGCGCGGCGGCGGAGGAGGACGAGGAGGCCCCGGGCCGCGAGACCGTGGTCGTCGAGGTCGGCGGCAAGCGCCTGGAGGTCTCGCTGCCCTCCTCGCTCGGCATGACGATCGCCCGCACCGCCGCGGCCGGCGGGGCCCGCCCCAAGCGCCGCGCGGCGAAGAAGTCCGGCTCCGCCGCCTCCGGCGACGCCCTCGCCTCCCCGATGCAGGGCACCATCGTCAAGGTCGCGGTCGAGGAGGGCCAGCAGGTCAACGAGGGCGATCTGATCGTCGTCCTGGAGGCCATGAAGATGGAGCAGCCGCTGAACGCGCACCGCTCCGGCACGGTCAAGGGCATCACCGCCGAGATCGGCGCCTCGGTCTCCTCCGGCGCCGTCATCTGCGAGATCAAGGACTGACGCGTCGTACCGCCTCGGGGCCCCCGGCCGATCACGGCCGGGGGCCCCGAGCATGTCCTGCGGCCCCGCCGCGCCTGGCATCCTTGGCAGACGGGGGAACGGGGGCAGGCGGGCAGTGTGGGCCACGAGCGGGAGGACGGACCCTACATGGCGACCGATACGGCGCAGACGTCAGCACCACGACCCATGCGCGCGGACGCGCGGCGCAACTACGAGCGGCTTCTCGCCGAGGCCCGTACGGCCTTCACGGAGCACGGCACGGACGCCTCGCTCGAGGACATCGCGCGGCGGGCCGGCGTCGGCATCGGCACGCTCTACCGGCACTTCCCCAACCGCACGGCCCTGATGAGCGCGGTCTTCCAGGGCGAGGTCGACGGCCTGCTGGCCCGCTCGCGCGAACTGCTGGCCTCGCCGGAGCCCTGCCGGGCCCTGGTCGCCTGGCTGCGGGCCATCATCACCCACGCCAGCACCTACCGCGGCCTCTCCCGCGCCCTGATGGCCGCCCAGACCGACGAGGCGTCCGCCCTCTCCCGCTGCAGCCTGCCGATGCGCGAGGCGGGCTCGACGCTCCTCGCTCGCGCTCAGCAGGCGGGGGCGGTGCGGGCGGACGTGGACATCGCGGACCTCATGCAGCTCACCAATGCGATTTCGCTGGCCGCCGAGCAGAGCCCCGACGACCCGGAACTGGCGGACCGCCTCCTCATGCTGACCCTGACGGGTCTGAAGGCCCGCTGACCCCCGGGGGCCCGCCCCCGGACCGCGCTGACGCGCGGTGGCCTCAAACGCCGGCCGGCTGGATCAGCTGAGGTTGTGGGCAGTCGTGCCGCTGGGCGGCACGGGTGGGCACAACCGGCCCGCACCGGACCAGCGGCCGCGACCACCCCGGGGGTCCGGGGGCGGAGCCCCCGGTTCAGCGTCTCCGGGGCGCCAGGTCGGCTACCGAGCGGAGCTGGCCGCCGCCCGGGGGCCCCGGCGGAGCCGCCGGGCCCAGGGGATGCCGCCGCTGCCCCGGCAGCGGCGGGACGTCGCGGCGCCGGGACTGGGGCGCGC
>NZ_JBFAPH010000222.1:0-10614 GCF_040675635.1 Streptomyces sp. NPDC049577 | reverse complement strand
ACGCCCGGTTACATTCCGAACCCGGAAGCTAAGCCTTTCAGCGCCGATGGTACTGCATGGGGGACCGTGTGGGAGAGTAGGACGCCGCCGAACTAATTTTCAAAAAAGCTCCGGTGTTTGAACTTCGGTTCAAGCACCGGAGCTTTTTTGTTTTCACGAAGAAGTGCCCGCCGTCACGCCGTGTTCACGTCCCGCCGTCACCATCCGCGTATGGGGACTCAGCAGAAGCTCGCCACTGCCGGAATCGGCCCCGGCGACGAGGTCGTCGTACCGTCCTTCGCCGGACCGGGGCCCGCCGACGCCGTTCGTGGCACGGGAGCCTCTCCCGTCTTCGCCGACATCCACCCCGGCAGCCTCTGCCTCGACCCGGCGTCCGTCGCCGCCGCGCTGACCTCACGCACCAGCGCCGTCGTGTACGTCCGGCTCTTCGGGTTTCCGCTCGATCTGACGGCTCTTCAATCCTTGGCGGCCTCACGGGGATTGCTGCTCGTCGAGCACTCCACCGCGACCCCGGCGGACGACCCCGAGCGCCGCCGGGCCAACGCCGCCTATTTCAACGCCCGCCTCACCGGCGTCGTCACCCCCGTCACCGGCCCCGGCGGCCGGCACGGCTACCACTCGTACGTCGTCCGCGTGCCCGGAAACGGCCGGCCGGACCGGGACGCCTTCGCGCGCGCCCTCCGTGCCCGCGGTGTGCCGTGCCACGTTCCCGTCCAGACGCCCGTGCACCGACTGCCGTCCTACCGGCGGGAGTTGTGGCTGCCCGAGACCGAGCGGGGTGCCGACGAGTGCCTTGCCCTGCCCGTCGGCTCGGATCTTTCCCGGCGCGAGCTCCAGCGGATCGTGTCGGCGTGCAACGCGCTCGGCGGGCCGCTGCCCGCGGCCGCCGCTTAGATGGTCAAAAGCACGTCCGAACATCGGGTATGCTTTATCTCGTTGCCGGCCCCAATAGCTCAGTCGGCAGAGCGTCTCCATGGTAAGGAGAAGGTCAACGGTTCGATTCCGTTTTGGGGCTCTGTAAGAAGAAAGGCCCCCGCCGTTCCGGCGGGGGCCTTTCTGTCTTTCTCAGCTCTGCTCCGGCTCCGGCACGCGCATCGCGAGAATGGCCATGTCGTCCGAGGGCGGTTCGGCGGCGAAGCGCTCCACCGCCCGCAGCACCCGTGCCGCCACCGCGCCCGCCGTCAGGCCCGTGCATCCGGCGAGTACGTCCGTCAGGCCGTCGTCGCCCAGCATGCGCGCGCCCTCGCGGCGCTCGGTGACGCCGTCGGTGACGCAGAGCAGCACATCGCCCGGGGCGAGGCTGACGGTCTGCTCGTACAGCTCCAGGTCGTCCATGACGCCCAGCAGCGGCTGCGGCTCGGCGGCCGGCTCGACCGTGCCGTCCTGGCGCAGGCGCAGCGGCAGGGGATGGCCGGCGCAGACCACCTTGAGGCTCGCGCTGCCGTCGGGCTGCGGCCACAGCTCGCCGTAGAGCAGCGTCAGGAAGCGGCTGCGGGCGCCCTCGTCGAGGATGGCGGCGTTGAGCCGTTGCAGCACCGCCGGGCCGCCGAAGCCCTCGCGGGCCAGCAGGCGCAGCGCGTGCCGTGCGAGACCCGTGACGGCCGCCGCCTCCGGGCCCGTGCCGCAGACGTCGCCGATGGCGAAGCCGTACGCGCCGTCGCGGATGGGGAACAGGTCGTAGAAGTCGCCGCCGACCTCGTTGCCCTCGCCGGCCGCGCGGTAGATGACCTCGACCTCCACGCCCGGCACGTCCGGCAGTTCGGGCGGGAGGAGGCTGCGCTGGAGGCTCTGGCTGATGGCGGTGCGCTCGCTGTACAGCCGGGCGTTGTCGAGCGCGAGGGCGGCGCGGCGGGAGAGGTCCTCGGCCAGTTCGAGGATCTCCTGGCGGAAGTGGTCGTCGGCGGGCTTGCCCAGGGTGAGCATGCCGATGACGCGGTTGCGGGCCACCAGCGGCAGGACGACGGTCTCGCCGCCGACGGCCGCCGCGGTGGCCAGGGAGGCGACGGGGGCGGGCGGCCGGCCGGAGTGGTCGTCCAGGCCGAGCGTGCGCAGCGAGGTGCGCAGGGCGGCGGCGTGGGCCGTCTCGGAGGGGGCCGTCCAGACGCGGGCGCCCGGGGTCGGCACCGGGTCCGGCGGCGGGACCTTGGAGAGCAGGGCCTTCAGGCCGTCGATGCGGTCCTCGTCCTCGTGCAGCACGTAGGAGAGCTCGGGTTCGGAGCTCTGGTCGGCGATGGTGTAGACGGCGCACCAGGTGGCGAGCGTGGGGACGGTCATCTGGGCCATCAGGGCCAGGGTCTGGTCGCGGTCGAGGGTGCCGGCGAGCAGGTCGGAGGCCTCGACGAGGAAGGAGAGCGAGCCGCGGCGCAGGCGTTCCAGTTCGCCCAGACGGGCGGACTCGACGGCCAGGGCGATGCGGTCGGCGGCGAACTGTAGGCGCAGGGCCTCCTCGTTCCCGTACCGCCGGGGGGCCTCGGCGGCCACGCCGAGCGAGCCGGTCAGCCGGCCCTCGACCTTCAGGGGGACGGTGACGACCGAGCGCATGCCGGTGTTGGCCAGCAGCGGTACCGCGCCGGGCACCGCGCTGAGGTCGTCGTGGACGGCCGGCATCCGGGCGGAGCCGTAGCGTCCGGTGCCGGCCTCGACGGGGACGCGGGCGAAGCGCTGACGGGCGGAGGGCAGGCCGGTGGAGGCCCGGACCTCCAGCTCGGTCTCGTCGTCGGTGGCGAGCAGCAGATAGGCGGCGTCGCCGTCGAGCATGTCCCGGGCCCGTTCGACGGTGCGCTGGAGCAGGCCGTCCAGGTCGTCGGGGGCGGGGGAGCCGATGAAGACCTCGAAGGGGTCGGCGCTGGTGCGCTCGCCGCCCGAGTCCGCCGAGCCGGAACGGACCGGGCTCTGGAGCACGGCGCGCTCCTCGTCGCGCACGAGCAGACAGACCGTGGAGGGCGCGCCCTCGGTGTCGCGGACGCGCAGATGCGAGGCGTAGACGGGGACGACGCGGCCGTCGGCATCCCTTATTCCGTAGGAGCCCTCCCAGCGGGAGAGGGCGAGGGCCTCGGCGATGCCGGTGGAGGTGCCCGGGGTGTGCGGCCAGGCGGCGAGGTCGGTGAGCGGCTTGCCGACGGTCTGGTCGGCGCTGTAGCCGAAGAGGTCGCGGGCGTCGTCGTTCCAGGCGCTGATGGCGCCGGAGCGGTCGATCTGGACGACGGCGACGCGCACCCGGACCTCGGCGACCGGCAGGGCCTCGGCGGGCAGGGCGGGGCCGGCCGAGCGGGTGCCGGCGGGGCGGTCCGGCAGGTCGAGGCTGAACCACACCTTCTTGCGGGTGGAGCTGTACTCCACGCCCCAGCGGGTGGCCAGGGCCGCGCAGAGCAGCAGGCCGCGGCCGCCCTCGCGGTCGAAGCCGCCGAACTGCCGGCCGGGCGTCTGCACCGGGAGCTCGCGCTCGGGGTAACGGTCGGCGACCTCGACGCGGACCCCGTCCTCCGTACGGGCGCACAGGACCTCGGCGGCAGTGCCGGCGTGGACGACGGCGTTGGTGACGAGCTCGCTGGTCAGGACGACGGCGTCGTCGATGACATCGGGGAAGCCCCAGCCCTGGAGAGTATCCCGGACGAAGGCCCGTGCGGAGGCGACGG
Organism: Streptomyces sp. NPDC049577; assembly: GCF_040675635.1. Taxonomy (NCBI): domain Bacteria; kingdom Bacillati; phylum Actinomycetota; class Actinomycetes; order Kitasatosporales; family Streptomycetaceae; genus Streptomyces; species Streptomyces sp. NPDC049577. Next base: position 6,979 of record NZ_JBFAPH010000222.1, on the reverse strand, counting down.
AGCGTCCGACCGGCTCGAAGGTGGCGGCAGCCCGCGCGGTGATCACAGGTCTCCTCGTGTCTGTCTCGGCCGTCTGCTCACCCATGCGACAGCGCCCCTCCATTGCCTGGCCGGATGCCAGGTTACTTACCCCGACCGTACGGGCGGAGGGCGGTCGTGGTGATTCCACCTTGGGGGTGCCGGAGGCCGGTGTGCCATGCTGCCGTCTGTTATGGCCTGGTTGGGCCAGGGTGAAACACTGGGAAAGCTCGAAGCGGAGCCCGACGAGGATGATCGACCCTGCGGGAGGGACACGGTGGAGTCTGGCGCGGCGGCGCGGGGCGTGAGCACGCGCGCGAAGGGCGGACGGTCCCGGGCCAATGGGACGACGGAAGTGGACACGGCGGCCCTGAACCGGCTCCTGTCCGCGCTGGAGGCGATGCGGGACGGAAACTTCCGCAAACGCCTGACCGTCTCCGGCGACGGGGCGATGTCCGAGATCGCGGCGGTGTTCAACGAGGTGGCGGACCGCAATCTGCAGCTCACGGGTGAGCTGGCGCGGGTGCGGCGGGTGGTCGGCCGTGAGGGAAAACTCACGGAACGGCTGGAGGTCGGCGCCTGCGAAGGGGCGTGGGCCGCGGCGATCGACGCCTCCAACGCGCTGGTCGACGATCTGGTCCGGCCGGTGTCCGAGGTCGGGCGGGTGCTGTCCGCGGTGGCCGAGGGCGATCTGGAACAGCGCATGGACCTGCGCTCCCTCGGCGCGGACGGGTCGGCGCATCCGCTGCGCGGCGAGTTCCTCAAGGTGGGGCGCACGGTCAACGGGCTGGTGGACCAGCTGTCGGCGTTCACCGACGAGGTGACCCGGGTGGCGCGCGAGGTCGGCACCGAGGGCAAGCTCGGCGGGCAGGCCCGGGTACGCGGAATGTCCGGTTCGTGGAAGGACCTCACGGACTCCGTCAACACGATGGCCTCCCGGCTGACCGCCCAGGTGCGTGATATCGCGCTGGTGACGACGGCCGTCGCGAAGGGCGATCTCTCCCGCAAGGTCACGGTCCATGTGGCGGGCGAGATGCTGGAGCTGAAGAACACCGTCAACACGATGGTGGACCAGCTGTCCTCCTTCGCCTCCGAGGTCACCCGGGTGGCCCGGGAGGTCGGTACCGAGGGCGAGCTGGGCGGTCAGGCGCAGGTGCCGGGCGTGGCGGGTGTCTGGAAGGACCTCACCGACTCGGTCAACCTGATGGCCGGGAATCTGACGGCCCAGGTGCGCGGGATCGCGCAGGTGACCACCGCGGTCGCGAACGGCGATCTCTCGCAGAAGGTCACGGTGAGCGCGCGCGGCGAGGTCGCCCAACTCGCCGAGACCATCAACCAGATGACGGAGACGCTGCGCACCTTCGCCGACGAGGTCACGCGGGTGGCCAGCGAGGTGGGTGCCGAGGGTCTGCTGGGCGGCCAGGCGCAGGTGCCGGGCGCGGCCGGGACGTGGAAGGACCTCACGGACTCGGTGAACACCGCGTTCCGCAACCTCACCGGTCAGGTGCGGGACATCGCCCAGGTGACGACGGCGGTCGCGAACGGGGATCTGGGGCAGAAGGTCACCGTCGACGTCTCCGGCGAGATGCTGGAGTTGAAGAACACCGTCAATTCGATGGTCGACCAGCTCCAGTCCTTCAGTGCCGAAGTCACCCGCGTGGCCCGGGAGATCGGTGTCGAGGGCGAGCTGGGCGGTCAGGCGCAGGTGCCGGGCGCGGCCGGGACGTGGAAGGACCTCACCGATTCGGTGAACACCGCGTTCCGTAACCTCACCGGCCAGGTCCGCAACATCGCCCAGGTGACGACGGCGGTGGCGAACGGCGATCTGTCGCAGAAGGTCACCGTCGACGTCTCCGGCGAGATGCTGAAGCTGAAGAACACCGTGAACACCATGGTGGACCAGCTGTCCTCGTTCGCCGACCAGGTCACCCGGATGGCCCGCGACGTGGGCACGGAGGGCCGGCTCGGCGGCCAGGCGCGGGTGGACGGCGTGTCCGGCACCTGGAAGGAACTCACCGACTCGGTGAACTTCATGGCCGGCAACCTCACCTCGCAGGTGCGCCAGATCGCCCAGGTGACGACGGCGGTGGCGCGCGGCGATCTGTCGCAGAAGATCGACGTGGACGCGCGGGGCGAGATCCTGGAGCTGAAGAACACCATCAACACGATGGTCGACCAGCTCTCCTCCTTCGCCGACCAGGTCACGCGCGTGGCCCGCGAGGTCGGTACGGACGGCCGGCTCGGGGGCCAGGCACAGGTGCCGGGCGTCGCGGGTGTCTGGCGCGACCTCACCGACTCGGTCAACGGCATGGCGGGCAATCTGACCGCCCAGGTCCGCAACATCGCGCAGGTGGCCACGGCGGTGGCGCGCGGCGATCTGTCGCAGAAGATCGACGTGGACGCGCGGGGCGAGATCCTGGAGCTGAAGAACACCCTCAACACGATGGTGGACCAGCTGTCGTCGTTCGCCGAGCAGGTCACACGGGTGGCCCGCGAGGTGGGTACCGAAGGCATCCTGGGCGGTCAGGCCGAGGTGCAGGGCGTCTCCGGCACCTGGAAGGACCTGACCCAGTCGGTCAACTTCATGGCCAACAACCTGACGTCGCAGGTCCGCAACATCGCCGAGGTCACCACGGCGGTCGCCAAGGGCGATCTGTCGAAGAAGATCACGGTCGACGCCAAGGGCGAGATCCTCGAACTCGTCACCACCGTCAACACGATGGTCGACCAGCTGTCGGACTTCGCCGAGCAGGTCACGCGGGTGGCCCGCGAGGTGGGTACCGAGGGCATCCTGGGCGGTCAGGCGCGGGTGCGGGACGTCACCGGCATCTGGAAGGACCTCACCGACAACGTCAACCTGATGGCCAACAATCTGACCAGCCAGGTGCGGAACATCTCGCAGGTCGCGGGCGCGGTCGCGAACGGCGACCTCACCAAGAAGATCACCGTCGAGGCGCGCGGCGAGGTCGCGCAGCTGGCCGACACCGTCAACACCATGGTGACGACGCTGTCGTCCTTCGCGGACGAGGTCACGCGGGTGGCCCGCGAGGTGGGCACGGACGGCATCCTGGGCGGTCAGGCCCGGGTGCCGGGCGTCTCGGGCACCTGGAAGGACCTCACCGAGTCGGTGAACTCGATGGCGTCCAACCTCACTGGGCAGGTCCGCAACATCGCCATGGTGACCACCGCCATCGCGCAGGGCGATCTGACCAAGAAGATCGACATCGACGCGCGCGGCGAGATCCTCCAGCTGAAGACGACCATCAACACGATGGTGGACCAGCTGTCCTCGTTCGCCGAGCAGGTGACCCGGGTGGCCCGCGAGGTGGGTACCGAGGGCATCCTGGGCGGCCAGGCACGGGTGCGGGACGTGGACGGCACCTGGCGCGACCTGACCGAGTCCGTGAACGAGATGGCCGGCAACCTGACCCGGCAGGTACGGGCCATCGCCGAGGTCGCCACCGCGGTGACCCGGGGCGACCTCAACCTCAAGATCGAGGTGGACGCGGCCGGCGAGATCCTGGAGCTCCAGGACAACATCAACATGATGATCGCCAACCTGCGCGAGACCACGCTGGCCAACAAGGAACAGGACTGGCTCAAGGGCAACCTCGCCCGTATCTCCGGCCTCATGCAGGGCCGCCGCGACCTGGAGGACGTCGCCCAGCTCATCATGAGCGAGCTGACCCCGGTGGTCTCCGCCCAGCACGGCGCGTTCTTCCTGGCCATGCCGACCGGCCACGAGGCCGGGCAGCAGGAGGGCGAGACCGCCGAGGACGCGTACGAGCTGCGGATGCTCGGTTCGTACGGCTACTCCATGGGCTCCATGCCGACCGTCTTCCGGCCCGGTGAGTCGCTCATCGGCACGGCCGCACAGGAGAAGCGCACGATCCTGGTGGAGAACGTCCCGCCGGGCTATCTGAAGATCGCCTCGGGGCTGGGGGAGGCGCCGCCGGCCCATGTCATCGTGCTGCCGGTACTGTTCGAGGGGCAGGTGCTCGGCGTCATCGAGCTGGCCTCCTTCCAGCCGTTCGCGCAGATCCAGAAGGACTTCCTCAGCCAGATCGCCGAGATGATCGGCACGAGCGTCAACACCATCAGCGTCAACACCAAGACGGAGATGCTGCTCAAGCAGTCGCAGGAGCTCACCGAGCAACTGCGCGAGCGCTCGGCGGAATTGGAGAACCGGCAGAAGGCGCTGGAGATCTCCAACGCCGAGCTGGAGGAGAAGTCCGAGCGGCTGGCGCGGCAGAACCGCGACATCGAGGTGAAGAACACCGAGATCGAGGAGGCCCGGCAGGTGCTGGAGGAGCGCGCCGAGCAGCTCGCGGTCTCCATGCGCTACAAGTCCGAGTTCCTGGCCAACATGTCGCACGAGCTGCGCACCCCGCTCAACTCGCTGCTGATCCTGGCCAAGCTGCTCGCCGACAACGCCGACGGCAACCTCTCCCCGAAGCAGGTCGAGTTCGCCGAGACCATCCACGGCGCGGGCTCCGACCTGCTCCAGCTCATCAACGACATCCTGGACCTGTCCAAGGTCGAGGCGGGCAAGATGGACGTCAGCCCGACCCGGATCGCGCTCGTCCAGCTGGTCGACTACGTCGAGGCCACCTTCCGGCCGCTGACGGCGGAGAAGGGCCTGGACTTCTCCGTGCGGGTCTCGCCCGAGCTGCCCGCGACGCTGCACACCGACGAGCAGCGGCTGCTCCAGGTGCTGCGCAACCTGCTGTCCAACGCGGTGAAGTTCACCGACACGGGCGCGGTCGAGCTCGTCATCCGGCCGGCCGGGGCCGACGTCCCGGACGCCATCCGTGAGCAGCTGCTGGAGGCGGGCTCGCTGCGCGACGCCGACGCCGGAATGATCGCCTTCTCGGTCACGGACACCGGCATCGGCATCGCGGCCAGCAAGATGCGCGTCATCTTCGAGGCCTTCAAGCAGGCGGACGGCACCACCAGCCGCAAGTACGGCGGCACCGGACTCGGGCTGTCCATCAGCCGCGAGATCGCACGGCTGCTCGGTGGCGAGATCCACGCGGCGAGCGAGCCCGGACGGGGCTCGACCTTCACCCTCTACCTGCCGCTGAACCCCGGCGAGCTGCCGCCCCACGGCTACGGCGCGCTGGAGGCCGGCGAGCCCTACGGGCCGGAGGAGCAGGCCGCCGGGGGCGTGGAGTCGTCCGCGCGCGGGGCGGCCGGGCTCTTCCTGCGCCGCCGGCGGGCCGCGCAGGCCGCCGGGCAGCTCCCCGCGCCGCAGACCGGCCTCGGGCAGCCGGGACGGCCCGGCGGACCGGAGCCGCGGGACGAGGACACCGAGGTGGACACGCTCGCCGCGCCGATGCCCTCGGCGCCCTCGGCCGTACCGCAGCAGACCTGGCCCGCCGATGCGCAGAGTGACGGCCCGGAGGCCCTGCCGGGCGGTCCCGCGGGCGGATTCCGTGGCGAGAAGGTGCTCATCGTCGACGACGACATCCGCAACGTCTTCGCGCTCACCAGCGTGCTCGAACAGCACGGGCTGTCGGTGCTCTACGCGGAGAACGGGCGCGAGGGGATCGAGGTCCTGGAGCAGCACGACGACGTCGCGGTGGTCCTGATGGACATCATGATGCCGGAGATGGACGGGTACGCGACGACGGCCGCCATCCGCAGGATGCCGCAGTTCGCGGGGCTGCCCATCATCGCGCTGACGGCCAAGGCGATGAAGGGCGACCGGGAGAAGAGCATCGACGCCGGCGCGTCCGACTACGTCACCAAGCCGGTCGACACGGACCACCTGCTGGCCGTCATGGCGCAGTGGATGCGCGCGGAGTGAGGACCTCGGGGAGGGCTCGTGTCCTTCCCGGGTCGACCGCGGCCCGGTACGTGTGAGAGCGTGGCCCACGGGGAACCTTCCCGTCCTCCGCCACGTTTCCGCTACGTGCACAGTGACATCGTGGTGACAGGGTGTGGCGACAGGCGGGGTGCGGCTACCATGACCGGCACAAGGACGGGCGGCGCAAGGGAGTCGTCCCCCGGGGCGGCATCCGGTGCCTCCCCGAGCTCTTCGAGCAGGGGGCACCCCATGCCGGGGCGAGGAGGACGGGCCATGGTGCAGAAGGCCAAGATCCTCCTGGTCGATGACCGGCCGGAAAATCTGCTCGCGCTGGAGGCCATCCTCTCGGCGCTGGATCAGACGCTGGTTCGGGCATCGTCAGGGGAGGAAGCGCTCAAGGCGCTGCTGACGGACGACTTCGCGGTGATTCTGCTGGACGTTCAGATGCCCGGCATGGACGGATTCGAGACCGCCGCGCACATCAAGCGGCGGGAGCGGACCCGGGACATCCCGATCATCTTCCTCACCGCCATCAACCACGGTCCGCACCACACCTTCCGCGGCTACGCCGCGGGCGCCGTGGACTACATCTCCAAGCCCTTCGACCCGTGGGTGCTGCGCGCCAAGGTCTCGGTGTTCGTCGAGCTGTACATGAAGAACTGCCAGCTCCGCGAGCAGGCCGCCCTGTTGCGCCTCCAGCTGGAGAGCGGCGGCCACGCCGGCCGCGGTCCGGTGGCCGAGGCGGAGGAGCCCGCCGGGCTGCTCGCCGAGCTCTCCGCGCGGCTCGCCGCCGTCGAGGAGCAGGCCGAGGCGCTCTCCAAGCAGCTCGACGAGTCGGCCGACGCGGCAGCCGTGGCCACCGCCGCCCATCTGGAGCGCAAACTCACCGGGCTGCGGCGGGCGCTGGACGCGCTGGAGCCCGGGGCGGGCAGCGGCGCCAGCCCCCTCCCCACCCAGAACTGACCGCACCCGCAGGCCGCCGCCCGATCGCCTGACGTCCTGTCACCGCCCGTCGGCATCGGCGCCGTCACCGGAATCGTCACCGGCCCGGCGCCGCCGTGCGACACGAACGGGTGAACGCCCGGGCGCGGATGTCCCCCGCACACGACAACGGTAACCTCGGCACCATGGCCTCACGTACGTCCGGCAAGG
>NZ_JBFAPH010000221.1:0-10801 GCF_040675635.1 Streptomyces sp. NPDC049577 | reverse complement strand
GTCGTCGCCGAGCCTGCGGCACCCGGCCACCCCGGCGGCCTGCCGCAGTGCCGCGGCGCCGGCGGCTGCGTCACCGGTGTCCTCGGCGAGCCCGGCCGCCTGCTCGTACCGTTGCTGCGCCTCGCCCAGCAGGTTACGGGTGAAGGCCAGTCCGGCCAGGGACAGGGCGAGGGCGCAGGCGTCCGCACGGCGCTCCGCCCGGTCGGCGGCCCAGGTGAGAGCGGCCCGGAGGTCCTCCGCCACCGCGTCGAACCGGGCGCGCCAGTCCGCGCCGCCGTCTTCCCCGAGGCCGGCCGCGGAGGCCAGGCACCACGCCAGATGGCGCGATCGGACGTCCGTCAGCTCGCCGGCCTCGGCGAGTCGCTCCGTACCGTACTGGCGGATGGTCTCCAGCACCTGATACCGGGTGCCGGTCGCGGAGGGTGTCACGGCGAGCAGGCTCTGCTCGGCGAGCCTGCCGAGCCCGTCGGCGACCGCGGCTGCCTCCAGCGGCGCGACCCCGGCCACCTCGGCGGCCGCCCGGGCGGTGAACGGCACGACGAAGACCGAAACCCGACGCAGCAGCACCCGGTCCTGCGGCGCCAGCAGGTCGTGGCTTCAGTCGAGAACCGCCCGCACCGACCGGTGCCGGCCGTCGGCACGGGGCCCGCCGGCGAGGATCCGAAGCTGGTCGGAGAGGCCGGCCGTGAGGCCGTCGAGACCGAGCGAGGGCCACCGTGCCGCCGCCAGTTCGATGGCCAGCGCCATGCCGTCGAGCCGTTCGCACAGGGCCACGAGCCGCTCGCGTTCCCCGGGATCCGGGACCCGGCCGACCGCCGCCGCCCGGTCCAGGAACAGGGCGACCGCCTCCGACTCGCCACCGCCGACGCGCGACAGCGGCGGCACCGGGAAGACCCACTCGAACGGCACCATCAGCCGGGCCCGGCTGGTCGCGAGCACCCGTATCCCCGGACAGGCCACGAGGAGCCGTTCCAGGAACGGCGCCAGCCCGTCCCGTACCTGCTCGCAGTTGTCCAGCACCAGCAGCATCCGGCGATCCGCCAGCGCGCCCGTCAGCGCCTCGTCGATGCCGCGCCCGGGCTGCTCGCCCACCCCCACGGCCGCCGCGACCGCCGCGCCGATCCGTCCCGGATCGGTGACCGGGACCAGATCGACGAAGCACACCCCGTCGGCGAAGTCGCCGGCCATCTCCGCCGCCACCGCCAGCGCGAGCCGTGTCTTTCCCACCCCGCCCAGACCCACCGCCGTCACCAGCCGGCGCGCCGTGATCGCCTCGGCCAACTCCCCGCGTTCCCGCACCCGTCCGACGAATGCCGTCAGCGGCGCTGGGAGGGCCGGCACGGGCCTCGCCTGCCCGGCACGCGTGACCTCGGCCGCGCGCCGGGACAGCGCACGCCGGTCCGGCACCTCCAGCTTGCGCAGCAGCGAGGAGACATGCGACTCGACCGTCCGTACCGAGATGAACAGCCGCGCGGCGATCTCCGCATTGCTGAGGTGCTCCCCGAGCAGCGCGAGCACTTCGGCTTCCCGAGCCGAGATCACTGGAGTGGACACCGGCTCATTATCCGTAGTGCGTTCCGTGGTCAGCACGGAGGCGGCCCGTACCCCGGCCGGGAGAGGCTGTGACCACAGCGAACGAGCCCGGCGAAGCCACCGGGCCGATCGAGACCCGCGACCGCAGGAGCGCCCATGACCAGCTCACCGACCAGCTCGCCCACCCAGGGAATCAAGACCGTGCTGCATCCCGTGTCCGACCTCGCACAGGCCAAGGCGGTGTACGCCGCACTGCTCGGCGTCGCGCCGCAGACCGACGAGCCCTACTACGCCGGCTTCGAGGCGGCCGGTCAGCACATCGGCCTCCTGCCGGGCGGCGGACCGCAGGGCCTGACCGCGTCCCTCGCCTACTGGCACGTGCCGGACATCGCGGAGAAGCTCGCCCAGGTGACCGCCGCGGGCGCCACCGTGAAGGAGCCCGTGCACGACGTCGGCGGCGGCCGCCTGGTGGCCACCGTCATCGACCCCGACGGCAACCTCCTCGGCCTGCTCCAGGACCGATGAGCCGGACGAGCTGCACGACAAACACGACAGAGGAGAAACCTTCCATGAAGACCACAGACAGCCACCAGCACGAGGGGTTCTCGGCCGAGGAGCGGGCCGCGATGAAGGAGCATGCGCGGGAGGTGAAGAAGGCGGCGCGGCGTGTGTCGCGGGAGGAGAAGGCGGCGGAGGCGGTGCGCGATGTGCTCGCGAAGATCGCCGGGATGCCGGACGCGGACCGGGTGATGGCCGAGCGTGTGCATGCCGTGATCACGGCCAGTGCCCCGGAGCTGGCGCCGAGGCTGTGGTACGGGATGCCGGCCTACGCGCTGGACGGCGGGGTCGTGTGCTTCTTCCAGAGCGCGGAGAAGTTCAAGTCCCGTTACGCGACGCTCGGTTTCAGCGACCGGGCGAGGCTGGACGACGGCCCGATGTGGCCGGCCGCGTTCGCGCTGACCGAGGTGACGGCCGAGGTGGAGGCGCGGATCGCCGGGCTGGTGAAGCAGGCGGTGAGCGAGAGCCCCTGATCGCCCCACACCTCGCTCGACCGCCCCATCGGCCCCCGGGATCTTCGGTGATTCGTCCATGTCATGATCGTGGGCAGTCGATTTTCCGGGGGATCTTGCTCATGCGAACCATCAGCATCATCACTGCCGTGCATCATGGAGGCCACCAGTTCCTCGGTGAGGCCTACGAGTCCCTCCGCGAGCAGAAACTGCCGGGCGACTGGGAATGGGAATGGTGCCTGCAGGAGGACGGCACCTCGGGCATACCCGCGCTCAGCCTGCCCGACGACCCCAGGATCAAGTGGGGGACAGGACTGCGGGCCCGGACGGCGGTGGCGCGCACCCACGCGCTCGCCCGGGCCACGGGAGACGTGATCCGGACGCTGGACGCGGACGATGTCCTGCTGCCCGGTGCGCTGGAACGGGACATCGAGACACTCGGACGCGTCGCGTGGTGCGTATCGGCCTGCGTCGACCTCCACGAAGACGGGAGCACCGCGCCGGGCCCCTGCGATCCTCCGGGCGGTCCCGTGGAACCCGGCCGCTTCTACCGTGAGGTGACGGAGGACCGGCTGTCCGTCCAGGCGGTCACCTTCGCCGCCCACCGCCGCCTGGCGCTCGCTCTGGGCGGCTGGCAGGCATTGTCCGGAGCCGAGACCGTGGCCCTGCTCCTCGCCGCGGAAGTTGTGGCGCCCGGTGAGTTCATAGCCGAGCCGAGCGTGCTCTACCGCAAGCACCCCCACCAGACGACCGCATCGGATCGTTACTGGGAGCCCGGTGAAGCAGCCACCCGGATCTCGGCGCTCCTGCAGCGCGCCGATGCGCTGCGGGAGTCGAACTGGACATGGTGACGCCGGTGGCCTCCCGCTAGAGCGCCTCCACGCCCAGCGCTCCTTCCTCGGCCGGCAGGGGCTGCTCGGTCCAGATGGTCTTGCCGGTGGCGGTGTAACGGGTCCCCCAGCGCCGGGTGAGCTCCGCGATGATGAACAGGCCCCGCCCGCCCTCGTCGTCGGCAGCGGCGTGGCGCAGGTGCGGCGAGGTGTGGCCGGTGTCGGACACCTCGCAGACGAGGCCGCGATCGCGGATCAGCCGGACGTGGACCGGCCCGGCGGAGGCGTAGCGGATGGCGTTGGTGACCAGCTCGCTGACGATCAGCTCGGTCGTGAACGCCAGGTCCTCGAGCCCCCACTCGCCCAGCTGCCGGCTCGCGGCGGACCGGGCGGTCGCGACGGACGCCGGGTCGGCGTCCAGCTCCCACTCCGCGACCTGGTGCCCGGCGAGCATCCGGGTGCGGACCAGCAGGAGGGCCGCGTCGTCGTCCACCGGGCCGGGCAGCAGCGCTGCCACGGTGCGGTCGCAGAGCTCCTCCAGGGGGCGCCCGCACTCGGAGAGGACGCCGGTGAGCAGGCCGAGCCCCGTCTCGGTGTCGTGGCCCGGGGCCTGGACGAGACCGTCGGTGAACAGGGCGAGCAGGCTGCCGGCGGGCAGCTGGAGTTCCGTGCTCTCGAACGGCGAGCCGCCCAGGCCCAGGGGCCGGCCGGCCGGGAGGTTCGGATAGCTGACGGTGCCGCAGGCCGGGTCGACGAGGGCGGGCGGCGAGTGGCCCGCGCGCGCCATGCTGCACCGCCCGGACACCGGGTCGTACACCGCGTACAGACAGGTGACTCCGAGGGCCTCGTCGCCGTCGGCCCCCGGCCCGCCTCCGCCGTCGTCGCGGGCCCACTCCTCGACGGTCTGCCCGACCACGTCGTCCAGGCAGGCGAGCAGTTCGTCCGGGGCGAGGTCCAGCCGGGCCAGGACCCGTACGCTCGTGCGCAGCCGGCCCATGGTGGCGGCGGCGCTCAGCCCGTGGCCGAGCACGTCCCCGACCACCAGGCCGACCCGGGTGCTCGACAGCGGGATGACGTCGAACCAGTCTCCGCCCACCCCGGAGCGGCTGTCGGCGGGCACGTAGCGGCTGGCCGTCTCGACGCCGGTCAGCGACGGCAGGCGGTGGGGCAGCAGACCGCGTTGCAGGTTGAGCGCGGCGGTGTGTTCCCGCGTGATGACGAGCATCAGGACGACACCGAGGAGCAGGGCGCCGAGGCCCACGATGCTCACCCCGCCGACCTGCCCGAGGAACGGCAGGTCGAAGGAGGTCGTGCCGTACGACGGCTCCGCGTAGACGACGAAGGCGGCGTAGCAGAGCAGGCACAGCATCATGAGCCCGCCCAGCCCCGGCAGCACCCCCTTGAACAGTAGGTCCCGGGGACTGCGGGTGAGGATCCCACGGTAGTACCAGACACAGGCGAAGCCGGTGAGGCCGTAGTAGAACGCGATCGCGAGGCCGACCGCCTTGATGGAGTCGGCCAGGACGTCACGGCTGATCGTGGTCAGCAGGACGAGAAAGCCGATGGAGACCAGGCCCATGCCGACGGTCGACCAGGTCGGGGTGAGGAATCTGCGGTGCACCCGGGCGAAGCGTGAGGGTACGGCCTTGTGGGCGGCCATGGAGAAGACGGTGCGGGCCAGCGGCAGAATGGTGGTCTGGGTGGACGCGACCGCCGAGGTCAGCACCGTGAAGATGAGCAGCTTGGTGAAGAGCCAGCCGGCCCCCCGGGTGCCGAAGACGGCACTTCCCAGGCCGGAGAGCACGTCCCCGGAATTGGCCGTGTTGCCGAGGCCGATGCCTTGGGTGCCGATCCCGGCGAACGCCTGCGCCGAGGTCGCCACCAGGGCGTAGATGCCCAGCAGCAGCACGGTGGAGGCGACCGCCGCCCGTCCGGGCGTGTGCCTGCTGTCGCTGGTCTCCTCGTTGACGGCGACGGCGGTGTCCCAGCCCCAGTAGATGAAGACCGCGGCGAGGATGCCCGCGGTCAGCTCCTTGGCCGACGGCACATGGAGGGGGTTGAACCAGGAGGCGGAGACGTGGATCCCCGTCGGTGGGCCGTCCGTGTAGACCTTGACCAGGGCGGTGATCGCGAACAGCGCCAGCACCGCCAGCTCGACGCACACCAGCCAGCGCTGCAGGGCGGCCGACACCTCGATGCCCACGTAGCAGACCGCGGTCAGCACGGCGATCCAGACGACCCCCGCGACGGTGGTCCAGAACTGGTCTCCGGCGAGCGCGTCGAACCCCAGCAGCCGGAAACCGTAGATGCCGGCGATCTCCGCCAGGTTCGCCATGGCGATGATGTCGGCGACGATGATGCCCCAGCCGCCCATCCAGCCGACGCGCGGGCCGAAGGCACGGGAGGCCCAGGTGAAGGTGGTCCCGCAGTCGGCGTCGCTCGCGTTGAGCTCCCGGTAGGCGTACGCGATCAGCAGCATCGGGACGAAGGCCAGCATCGTGATGACAGGGGCCTGAAGGCCCACCCCCGCCACGATCAGGCCGAGCGTCGCCGCCAGGCTGTACGCCGGAGCGGTGGACGTCAGGCCCATGGCGACGGAGGAGAACAGCCCCAGGGCACCGGCCCTGAGCCCCTTCTCACCCGCGCCGGGGCCGGGCGCGGGCGGCGCGGCGGACTCGGCCGGACCACCAGAGCTCATGATCACCATCATCCCCGGGGTCGACGGGGTCTGCCATAGGTGGCCCGCCGAGCAGGGACCAAGGCGCCGTACGGGGGACTGCTGGGCCGTTCGGGTGAGGACGGACGAGGCTGCCCACCCGAGCGTGGCCGTCTTCCCTCACGGGCGGCCGGTAGAGGCCGGACAATCGCATACAGCTACATGTCGCCTAAAAGGACTGTTTCCCGTGCAGCAGGGGCAGACCCTCATCAAGGTCGTGGACTGAACAGCATGGTTGCGAGGGGGAGTTCATGCCGGGGGATCAAGCGAACGACGCGGTCCGCGGCGGGAGCCCGGACTCCGCGGTCGACCGGGTGGCCGACTTCTACGGCGCCTACATCGACGCTGTCAATGACGGTACCGATGACCTGGGCGGGGAGCTTCGCGCCCACTATCTCACGGAGGACCTCCGGCAGCGGCTGGCCGCCTGGGAGGAGGTCAACCACGCCGACGGCGTCCTGCGGGCCCAGGATGTGCCCACCCAGTGGGAGGTCTGCTGTCACGACTCCGGTGCCGGACACCTGTTCACCACGGTCACGCTCACCTGGGGCGCGGGTCCGGATGCCGGGCACACCCGGCTGGCGGTGCAGAGTGACCTGAGCACCAAGCTCATCTCGGACATCGAGGACGGCTGACTCGAGCCCTGCCCGCCCGCACCCGCGCCGCCGCTCCCGTACCCGGTCCATGCCGGCCTCCCGCGTGTCGCTCCGCCAGGGGCGAGGGCGGTCAGGGGAAGGCCGGGCCGGCACAGACCGCGCCGTATCGTGTCCGCGCGCTTGTTACGCGGGCTCCAGGAGAACGGGCAGTGCCTGGAAGCCGGTCGAGAGGAACGACTCCAGCGGCACCAGTTCCTCCGCCGGGGTCGCGAGGGCCAGCCGCGGGAAGCGGTCGAAGAGCGCCGGCAGGGCGATCGTGGCCTCCAGCAGCGCCATGGCCCGCCCCAGGCAGTGATGCGCCCCGAAGCCGAAGGCCAGGTGGTCGCGGCGGGTCGCGCGGGTGACGTCGAAGCGGTCCGCGTCCTCCCCGTGCCGGTCCGGATCCCGCCCGGCCGCGGCGATGCAGAGCAGGATCGGCTCACCCCGCGGGATCACCCCCTCACCGGTGTCGAGGTCCTCCAGCGCGTACCGCAGGGGAATGTTCGCGGTCGGGCCCTGCGAGCGGAGAGTCTCCTGGACCACGTCCTCCCAGGACACCTGCCCGGAGCGCACCATGGCCAGCTGCAGCAGGACCACCGCCAGCAGCCCGGCCGCACGCTCCGCCGCGATCCGGTGCAGCGGGGCGAGCGGCGCGTCGACCGGCAGGACGGTCAGCCGGGCCCGTACCGCCCCGGGACCGGGGTCCCGGCCCGGGATGTCGGTCACCACGCTGCCCACGAGCCCGCAGGAGCGCAGCCCGTCCCACACCTGGAGCGGATCGGCCGCGCCGGCCCCGCCGCCCCGCGGGCCGGCCGCGTAGAGCAGGCGGCCGTCCGCGCCCTGGAGGAAGACCGGGTTGCCGGCGAAGTCCGCGAACAGCCGCAGCACCTCCGGGACGCCGCCCCCGCCCAGCAGCACCTCGGTGCACCGGCGGTGCACCTCCTCGGCCTGCCGCAGCAGCGTGTAGTGCTCGTTGACCAGCTCGGTGTGGATCTCCTCCGTCACCGCCACGAACGGCACCTCGCGGTGCAGCTGCACCAGCGGCAGCCCGTACGAGCCCGCGGTGTCCACGACGGCGGCCGGCAGGGCGGGCAGGCGCGGGCCGAGCTCCACCACCAGCGCGGCGATGTCCCGCTCGGCCAGCCCCCGGACGAACGCGCGCTGCTCGGCCGGACGGCCGCCCAGCAGGCCGTGCCCGGTGGTCAGCAGGAGCTCGCCGCCCTTGAGGAGGGCGGCCATGTTGGGCGCCTCGCCCGCGTGCACCCAGCGCACGGGCCGGTCCAGCCGGTCGGCGCCGGTCAGCACCTCGGGCAGCCCGCGCCGCAACGCGGGCAGTTCGAGCGCCCGCGCCACGGTGATCGTCCCCTGCGGGCCGTACGGTTCCATGGCCAGGAACCTAGCGCCTGCCCGGCGGACCGGGGAGAGCGTGCCGGGTGCGGTGATCGCACATGCCGCCGGACCCTCGCCGCGGTGGCTGATCGCCATTGCGGCGGGCCACCACGATGCGGCGGACCGGCCGGCCCGGCACGCCTACGCTGTCGGGCATGACCGCAGCCGCCGAGCCCTCGTCCGGGCCCTCCGACATATCGCGCATACCCGACGCCCCCGATCTCGCCGCCGTGCAGCGGCGGACCGTGCGGGTGCTGATGACCGCTCAGGTCGTCGCCGGGATCGGCATGGGCTCGATGCTCTCCTCCGGCGGACTGCTCGTGGAGCATCTGACCGGCTCGCAGGCCACCGCCGGGCTCGCCACCCCCGTGACCACCCTGGGCGCCGCGCTGGTGTCGGTGCCGCTCGCCGCGCTCTCCCGGTCCCGGGGCCGCCGGGCCGGCCTCGGCACCGGCTGGCTGATCGCCACGGCCGGCGCGGTGACCGTACCGGTCGCCGCCGGGCTCGGCTGGCTCCCGCTGATGCTGTTCGGCATGCTGCTCATCGGCGCCGCCACCGCCTCGAACCTCCAGTCCCGCTACGCCGCCGCCGACCTCGCCGAGCCCGGCGCGCGGGCCGGGGCGCTCTCCCTGGTGGTGTGGTCCACCACCGTCGGCAGCGTGCTCGGCCCCAACCTCAGCGGGCCCGGCGCGGCCGTCGCCCACGTGCTGCGGCTGCCGGACGCGGCGGGCACCTTCGTCTTCTCCGTGGCGGCCTTCCTCACCGGCTGGGCGGTCGTCCACACCCGGCTGCGCCCCGACCCGCTGCTCCTCGCCAACGCCAACACCAACGCCAACGCCAACGCCAACGCCAACGCCAACACCGACGCCGACGTCGCCGGCGCGGCCGGTCCCCGGAAGCCCCAGCCCCGGTTCGCCGACCGCATGCGCGGCGCGCTGCGGCACGTCGCCGCCTCGCCCGCCGCGCTGACCGGACTGGCCTCGCTGGTACTCGGGCACGCCGTGATGGTGTCGGTGATGACGATGACGCCCGTCCACCTCACCCACCACGGCGCCTCGCTGAGCGTCGTCGGCCTCACCATCAGCCTGCACATCGCGGGCATGTACGCGCTCTCGCCGCTGGTGGGGCGGGCGGCCGACCGGCTGGGCCGGATCCCCGTCATCCTGCTCGCCCAGGTGCTCTTCGCGTTCGCCACCCTGCTCGCCGGGACCGCCGGGGGCCGGCCGTGGGGAGTGGCGGCCGGCCTGTTCGTCCTCGGACTGGCCTGGTCCTGCGCCACCATCGCCGGATCCGCGCTGCTGAGCGAGTCCGTCGACGCCGCGCACCGCTCGGAGGTCCAGGGCGCCTCGGACACCCTGATGAACCTGGTCGGAGCGGCGGGCGGCGCCCTGTCGGGCGGCATGGTGGCCCTCTACGGCTACGGCGGGCTCAACGCCGCCGCGGCCGTGCTCGCGCTCCCGGTGGGAGCGCTCGCCCTCGGCTTCAGCCTCCGAACGCGCTCGAGGCGGTGAGCCGCAGCGCGGTGTCGATCAGAGGCACGTGGCTGAACGCCTGCGGGAAGTTGCCCACCTGCCGCTTCAGATGCGGATCCCACTCCTCCGCCAGCAGCCCCAGATCGTTGCGGAGCGCCAGCAGCTTCTCGAAGAGCTGCCGCGCCTCGTCGACCCGGCCGATCATCGCCAGATCGTCCGCGAGCCAGAACGAGCAGGCCAGGAAGGCGCCTTCGTCGCCCTCCAGCCCGTCCACGCCCGCCTGCTCGCCGGCCGTGGGATAGCGCAGGACGAAGCCGTCCGGCGTCGACAGCTCCCGCTGGATCGCCTCGATCGTGCCGATCACGCGCTTGTCGTCCGGCGGCAGGAAGCCCATCTGCGGGATCAGCAGCAGCGAGGCGTCCAGCTCCTTCGAGCCGTAGTACTGCGTGAAGGTGTTGCGCTCCTTGTCGTAACCCTTCTCGCACACGTCCCGGTGGATGTCGTCGCGCAGCTCGCGCCAGCGCTCCAGCGGGCCGTCGACGTCGCCGGACTCGATGAGCTTGATGGTGCGGTCCACCGCGACCCAGGCCATCACCTTCGAGTGCACGAAGTGCCGGCGCGGGCCGCGCACCTCCCAGATGCCCTCGTCCGGCTCGGTCCAGTGGTCCTCCAGGTAGCCGATCAGCCGCAGCTGGAGCAGGGAGGCGTAGTCGTTGCGGGCCAGGCCCGTCATGTGCGCCAGGTGCAGGGCCTCGGTGACCTCGCCGTAGACGTCCAGCTGGAGCTGGCCGGCCGCGCCGTTGCCCACCCGGACCGGCGCCGAGTCCTCGTACCCCGGCAGCCACGGCAGCTCGGCCTCGCCCAGCTCGCGCTCGCCCGCGATGCCGTACATGATCTGGAGGTTCTCGGGGTCGCCGGCGACCGCGCGCAGCAGCCACTCGCGCCAGGCCCGGGCCTCCTCGCGGTAGCCGGTGCGCAGCAGCGAGGACAGGGTGATCGCGGCGTCCCGCAGCCAGGTGTAGCGGTAGTCCCAGTTCCGCACGCCGCCGATCTCCTCGGGCAGCGAGGTGGTCGGCGCGGCCACGATGCCCCCCGTCGGGGCGTAGGTCAGGGCCTTGAGCGTGATCAGCGAGCGGACCACCGCGTCCCGGTACGGGCCGTGGTACGTGCAGTGGGTCACCCACTCCCGCCAGAACTCCTCCGTCGCCTCCAGCGC
>NZ_JBFAPH010000220.1:0-10941 GCF_040675635.1 Streptomyces sp. NPDC049577 | reverse complement strand
TCGACGCGGCGCGCGGGGACGACGCCATGGTCCGCGGCCTGGCCTTCGAGGCCCTGCGCGCGGTCGGCGCCCCCGCCGAGCCCGCCGTGCGGGCCGCCGTCGACGAGCCGGGACTGCGCCCCTACGCCCTGCTGTGGATCGCGGAGCACGAGGGGCACGACCCCGAGGAGGCCGCCGGCGTCCTCACCCGCGAGGAGGCCACCTGGCTGTGGGTCGACACCGCCGCCGCCGTCGCCGACCACGGCGAGAGCCGGCTGCTGGTCCGCCACCTCGACTCCGCGGTCCAGGGCACGGTCCCGGGGCTGCTGGAGGAGGTGCGCGCGGTCGGCCACCCGCGCACCGTGCAGGTGCTCGTCGCCCTCGCCGCCGCCCACCCGGACCCGGCGCTGGCCAAGGCCATGCGCCGGGCGGCGTTCCAGGTGCACACCGGCGGGTCGTGACACCGGCCGGCGGCCCCGCGGCGCCGGCTCAGGCCGTCACCTCGGGGCCCTCCGGCGCGTACGTGCCGAACGTCCACACATTGCCGCCCACGTCCCGCGCCATGTAGTCCCGCGAGCCGTACTCCTTGTCCGCCGGCGGGCAGAGGATCTCCACCCCGTGCTCCTGCGCCCGCTCGAAGTGCGCGTCCGTGTCCTCGACGACCACATAGACAGCCGCCGGCCCGCACCCGGCCATGGCCTCGTCGAACACCCCGCCCCGGCCCTTCGAGCCGACCATCACCATGCCGTTGCCGCGCACCAGCTCCGCGTGCAGCACGGTGCCGTCCTCGGCCTCGTAGAGCGCGCCCGTCACAAAGCCGAACGCGCCGGTGAGCTGGTCGACGGCCGCCTTCGCGTCCTCGTACAGCAGCGCCGGGCACAGATCCGGCGACGCCGTGCTCGTACCCCTCACGCCTGCCATGACGGACCTCCTCGCTTCCCGGCCGGCCTCCCGGTCACCGGAACGTGTCACACCGCTGCATGTCCCCCGTGGAGTACCCCGTCGTGAACCATTGCTGCCGCTGCGCGGCCGAGCCGTGCGTCCAGCTCTCCGGGGTGACCCGGCCCTGGAACCTCTCCTGGATCCGGTCGTCGCCGACCGCGGCGGCCGCCGAGAGGCCGTCCTGGATGTCGGCCGGCGTCAGCCGCGCGACCAGCGGCCGGCCCGTCGACTTCTCGGGCGTGGTGGTGGCGTGGCGGGCCCAGACCCCGGCGTAGCAGTCGGCCTGGAGCTCCGTCCGCACCGCGTCGCTCCCGGGGCCCGTCCGGCCGGTACGGTCCCGGCCGAGGACGCCCGTCAGGTTCTGCACGTGGTGCCCGTACTCGTGCGCGACGACGTACGCCTGGGCGAAGGGGCCGCCGCTCGCCCCGAACCTCGTCCGCAGCTCGTCGAAGAAGCCGAGGTCGAGATAGACCTTCCGGTCGCCCGGGCAGTAGAACGGCCCCACGGCGGAGGAGGCGGTTCCGCAGGCCGTGCGCACCTGGCCGGTGAAGAACACCGTCGACGCCGGGGTGTACGTGCGGGAACGGCGGGTGAATTCCCCGGACCAGTACGACTGGGCGCTGTTGACGACCGCGACGATCCGGCAGTCCTCCCGGGTGTTGGCGTCCTTGCCGGTACGGCAGTGTTGCGCGACCTGTGCGTCCGTGGTGGAGGTGGCCGCCGGGCCCCCTTCGGGCGAGCTCAGCCCCAGCTCCTGCGGCCCGATGCCGAAGAACAGCCCGGCCAGCAGGGCCAGCAGCCCGATGAGCCCGCCACCGATCGTGAGCCCGCCGCCGGGGATGCCGCCGCGCCGGTCCTGCACCTGCGAGGTGTCCAGATCGGCGTCGTCGTCGAATTGCATCCGGTCACCGCCTCTCCACCGGTGCGTACCCCGGGCAACCGTGAATCACCCCGGAAAAACGCTTGCGGCGCACCGTTAAACTGGTCCGCATGGCAATTCTCCTCGTGCATTAGACGGCGTCGAACAGACCTCAGACCGTCCCTTCCGCCGTCCACCCTGCCCAGGAGTACTTTCCGTGATCACCGCCTCCGGCATCGAGCTGCGCGCCGGCGCACGCGTTCTCATCGAGTCCGCCTCCTTCCGCATCACCAAGGGCGACCGCATCGGCCTCGTCGGCCGCAACGGCGCCGGCAAGACCACCCTCACCAAGTGCCTCGCCGGTGAGGGCATCCCCGCCGCCGGCACGATCACCCGGGCCGGTGAGGTCGGCTACCTCCCGCAGGACCCCCGCACGGGCGACCTCGACGTGCTGGCCCGCGACCGCATCCTCTCCGCGCGCGGCCTGGACTCCGTGCTGCGCAAGATGCGGGAGAACGAGGACCGCATGTCCAACGGCAAGGGCGCCACCCGTGAGAAGGCCATGAAGAAGTACGAGCGCCTGGAGACGGAGTTCCTGACCAAGGGCGGCTACGCGGCCGAGTCCGAGGCCGCCACCATCGCCGCCGCGCTCAACCTGCCCGACCGGGTGCTCGGCCAGCCGCTGCACACCCTCTCCGGCGGTCAGCGCCGCCGCGTCGAGCTCGCCCGGATCCTCTTCTCCGACGCCGACACCCTGCTGCTCGACGAGCCGACCAACCACCTCGACGCCGACTCGATCGTCTGGCTGCGCGACTACCTCAAGACCTACCGCGGCGGCTTCATCGTCATCTCCCACGACGTCGACCTCGTCGACACGGTCGTCAACAAGGTCTTCTACCTCGACGCCAACCGTTCGACGATCGACATCTACAACATGGGCTGGAAGCTCTACCAGCAGCAGCGCGAGGCCGACGAGAAGCGCCGCAAGCGCGAGCGGCAGAACGCGGAGAAGAAGGCCGCCGCGCTCAACGCCCAGGCCGACAAGATGCGCGCCAAGGCCACCAAGACCGTCGCCGCCCAGAACATGGCCCGCCGCGCCGAGAAGCTGCTGTCCGGCCTGGAGGACGCGCGCGTCGCCGACAAGGTCGCCAAGCTGCGCTTCCCCGAGCCCGCCCCCTGCGGCAAGACCCCGCTCATGGCGGAGGGCCTCTCCAAGTCCTACGGCTCGCTGGAGATCTTCACCGACGTCGACCTGGCCATCGACAAGGGCTCCCGCGTCGTCATCCTCGGCCTCAACGGCGCCGGCAAGACCACCCTGCTGCGACTGCTCGGCGGCGTGGAGAAGCCCGACACCGGCCGGGTCGTCGAGGGCCACGGCCTCAAGCTGGGCTACTACGCCCAGGAGCACGAGACGCTCGACCCGGACCGCAGCGTCCTGGAGAACATGCGCTCCGCCGCCCCCGACCTGGATCTGGTCGAGGTGCGCAAGGTGCTCGGCTCCTTCCTCTTCTCCGGCGACGACGTCGACAAGCCCGCCGGCGTCCTCTCCGGCGGCGAGAAGACCCGGCTCGCCCTCGCCACCCTCGTCGTCTCCTCGGCCAACGTGCTGCTCCTCGACGAGCCCACCAACAACCTCGACCCGGCCAGCCGCGAGGAGATCCTCGGCGCGCTGCGCACCTACAAGGGCGCGGTCGTGCTCGTCACCCACGACGAGGGCGCCGTGGACGCGCTCCAGCCGGAGCGGATCATCCTCCTGCCGGACGGCGTCGAGGACCTGTGGGGCGCGGACTACGCGGACCTGGTCGCCCTGGCCTGACCCCTGGCCCCTGGCCCCTGGCCCCTGACTCCTGGCCCGGCCGGCCGCTCGCACCGCCCGCGGCCGCTCGGTGATCAAGCTGTCCCGATCATTCGGCCGATGCGTGATCCATCATCTGAGTGAGGACGGCTGGTACCCCGGTGCGGCGCCACGCTCCGGCGCACGCGCCGCACCCGGCACCGGGCCCGCCGCACGACCGCACTTCCCGGCCCCCTTCTGACCTGCCCGTTCGCGCCGCCACCCGTACGGCCGTACGACCCCGGGCGCCTGGAATCGCCTGCTCCGGGCCCTGTCGTCGGCCGGAAACGGGGAAATCTCCTCTCATGGACCTTGCCGAATGGGTGGCCAGGAGGGCGCCAAGGGGTGATCATGAGAGACAAGAGGCGCATCTCCCATGAGGAGGCACGGGTGGCCGAGACTCTGAAGAAGGGCAGCCGGGTGACCGGCGCCGCGCGCGAAAAGCTCGCGGCAGACCTGAAGAGGAAGTACGACTCCGGTGCGAGCATCAGGGCGCTGGCCGAAGAGACCGGTCGCTCCTACGGCTTCGTCCACCGGATGCTGAGTGAATCCGGCGTGATCCTGCGGGGTCGCGGCGGTGCAACACGCGGCAAGAAGGCCGCCTCGGCCTGACGCCGCGCACTGTCGGTCATGGGCAGTGGCAACCCGGTCGGCCGAGCAGTCGGCCGGGTGGCTACTGTGCAGTAACGTCCACGACGAAAGCAAACGTCCTGCACGCGACTGCGGCCGAACCGGAGGCCCCCATGACTGCCAGCAAGACCCTGCTCGACCAGGACGGCGTACGGCTCGGCGTCGACGACGCCGGCGCGGTCGCCACCGTCACCCTCACCAACCCCGCCAAGCGCAACGCGCAGTCGCCCGCGCTCTGGCGGGCGCTGACCGAGGCGGGCCGGCTGCTGCCGGGCAGCGTGCGGGTCGTGGTCCTGCGCGGCGAGGGCAAGTCCTTCTCCGCCGGGCTCGACCGGCAGGCGTTCACGCCCGAGGGCTTCGACGGCGAGCCGTCGTTCCTCGACCTCGCGCGCGGTTCCGACGCGGAGCTCGACGCGGTCATCGCCTCCTACCAGGAGGCGTTCACCTGGTGGCGGCGCAACGACCTGGTGTCCATAGCCGCCGTCCAGGGCCATGCCATCGGGGCCGGCTTCCAGCTCGCCCTCGCCTGCGACCTGCGCGTCTGCGCGGACGACGTCCAGTTCGCGATGCGCGAGACCAGCCTCGGTCTCGTCCCCGACCTGGGCGGCACCCACCCCCTGGTCTCCCTCGTCGGCTACGCCCGCGCCCTGGAGATCTGCGCCACGGGCCGCTTCGTCCGCGCGCCGGAGGCCGAGCTCACGGGCCTGGCCAACGTGGTCGTCCCCGCCGCGGAACTGGCCTCCGCCACCGAGGATCTGACGGCGGCTCTGCTGGCCGCGCCGCGCGACGCGGTCGTCGAGACCAAGGCCCTCCTGCGCGGCGCGCTCACGCGCGGCTACGACACCCAGCGCGAGGCGGAACGCGCCGCCCAGGCGCGCCGTCTCCGCGACCTCGCGGGCCTCGGGGAGTAGTTCTCCTCCGCCGCCACGGCGGGAACCACGGGCTACGTGCCCAGCGGTGCCGAACCCGCATCGAGCGCCGTCACGACCACCTCTGCCGGGGCGACGGCCGCGCGGACCGCCGCGGCCACGTCCCGGGCCCGGTGACCGGTGGCCACCGCGATCTGGACCGTCGGGGCCGTACGGCCCCGCAGCACCGGCGCCAGGCGCGCCACCCCCGGCACGGCGAGCGCCGCCGCGCCCAGCGGGTCCGCGGGCGCGGCCCCCGGCGGCCCGGCCACCGTCCGGGGAGGGGGTGCGGGAGCCGCGTCGAGCAGCGCCGTCATCCGCAGGTCGATCGCCCCGGCAGCGAGCCCCACCCTGTCTTCCAGAGCTGCCCGCAGGGCACCGCGCAGAGCCGCTGCCGTCACCGGCAGCGGCCGGTCCGCCGTGGCCGCGACACCCCCCTCGACGCGCACCGGCCCCGGCGCCGGCGTTTCCGCCGGACGGAGGCGGACGCTCTCCAGCACCACCCCCGGGACCGCCGCGGCGGTCAGTCGCAGCACGTCCGCCACCGCGGCCTCCGTGATCCACGCCCCGTCGCCCAGGGGCAGCAGCCGGCCCAGGGCCAGCTGCCTCCGGACGGCCGGCTCCCATCCCTCGTCGTCTCCCACGGCATCCACGGACACCCAGCCTGCCGCACCGAATGACGGGGCGCGCCGCCGCAGCGCCGCTTAAGGTGGCAAAAGGACCGGTAGACGTTTTTTCTGCTTTCCCTTCTCCCGGAAGAGAGGCGATCGACGATGACCGACAGCGCACCACAGCACAAGGAGGCGCCCGTCGCCCCCGCCGACCGGGGCCGCACCACGATCGCCGACGGTGTGGTGGAGAAGATCGCCGGACTGGCGGCCCGCGACGTGCTGGGCGTGCACGCCCTCGGCAGCGGCATGGCCCGTACGTTCGGCGCGGTGCGCGACCGGGTGCCCGGTGGCAGGCCATCCGTGACCCGGGGCGTGAAGGCGGAGGTCGGCGAAGTCCAGACGGCGCTGGATCTGGAGATCGTCGTGGATTACGGCGTGGCGATCACGGATGTCGCCCGCTCCGTACGGGAAAACGTCATTGCGGCGGTGGAACGCATGACGGGCCTGGAGGTCGTCGAGGTCAACATCGCCGTGAGCGACGTCAAGCTGCCGGACGAGGAAGAGGAAGAACCGGAGCAGAGGCTCCAGTGAGGGGCGCGTGATGAGCATGGCGGCAGTCGGCCTGATCGCCGGCATGGCGCTCGGGTTCGCCGGGTACTTCGGTGGCTTCGGCGCGTTTCTGCTGGTGGCCGCGCTGGGAGCGCTCGGGTTCGTGGCAGGCAGGTTCCTGGACGGCGATCTGGAGCCGGGCGCGTTCTTCCGCACCCGTGCCCGCGACGAACGCCGGCGGTAGCGCGGTGCGGGGAGGGCGCGTGGTGGAGCCGGGCGAGCGCGGAGCGACCCGCATCGCCGACCGGGTGATCGCGAAGATCGCGTCGCAGGCGGCCCTGGAGGCGCTGAGCGACACTGCGGCGGACGACCACACCCCTCCGTACGCCGCGGTGACCGTGTACGACGACACGGCGCGGGTCCGTGTCGTCCTGGAACTGGGCTACCCCGTGGACGTCGCCGCCCGCTGCGGGGCGGTGCGCCGGCGGGTCGTGGAGCGGGTGCGCGGGCTGGCCGGGATGGAGGTCCCGGAAGTGGTGATCACCGTGGAGCGGCTGCACTCGCCGCACATGGACCGCACGGCCGGGGAGCGGGTGCGATGACCGCGCCCGACGACACGGTGTCCGGCGACGGGCGGGCGCACCGCTTCTGGTCCGCGCGCCGCCTGCCGGCCGCGCTGGTCGCGCTCGCCGTCCTGGGCGCCGCCGGCATCCTCCTCTACGACGTCGTGGCGGTCCGGGCCCACCATCCGGCCATGGCCTGGCGCCGCCGGCTCGCCGGCGAGCTGGCCCACCGCCACCTGGGCAACGGCTGGGTCATCGGCTGCGCGGCGACGGCCGTCCTCGCGGGCTGCTGGCTGATCGCGCTGGCGGTCACCCCGGGGCTGCGCGGGCTGCTGCCGATGCGCCGCGAGGCACGCGAGATCCGCGCCGCGCTGGAACGCAAGGCCGCCGCCCAGGCGCTGCGGGACCGGGCCCTGAAGGTACCCGGGGTGCGCGCGGTCCGGGTCGACGTCGGCCGCCGCCGGGTCCGGGCCCGGGCCCAGTCCCACTTCCGCGAGCTCGACGAGGTCCGCGCGGACGTGGACGCGGCGCTGGCCGAGGGCGTACGGGAACTGGGCCTGGCCCGCCGGCCACTGCTGTCGGTACGGGTGCGACGGCCGGCGAAGAGGTGACGGGAGGGGTGAGGGCACCGTGCTGAGGACCGTCAACCGCGTCCTGGTGGGCCTGGCCGGCGCGCTGCTGGTGGCGCTCGGGGCGGCGGTGCTGATCGGAGCGCTGGACCTGCAACGCCGCTGGGGCTTCTCACTGCCGTCGGGCTGGCCGTTCACCGGGCCCGACGACGTGCCGCTGACCACCGCCGACCGCACGCGCTGGCGCGCGCACGACTGGTGGTGGCCGGCGGTCATCGGCGGGCTCGCCGGCGTGGTGCTGCTGGCCCTGTGGTGGCTCTACGCCCAGGTGCGGCCGCGCCGGCCGGCGGTCGTGCGGGTCCCCTCGCAGGAGGCGGAGATCCTCGTGCGGGGGCGGGCCCTGGAGGAGGCGCTGGCCGCCGAGGCGGCGGCACTGACCGGCATCGACCACGCCCTGGTCACCCTGAACGGCCGCAGCACCGCGCCCGAGGCACGCATCGCCCTCACCCTGACCCCTCGCGCGGCCCCCGCGACCGCCCTGCGGGGCCTGCGCGATGTCCTGCGGACAGCCAGCACGTCGACGGCCCTACCGAGCCTCCCGGCCGAAATCCGCCTACGAGCCGTCCGGCACCGGGCCCGCCGCGTGGACTGAGCCCGCCCAGCTTTCCGCGGGCTGCGCCCGCACCCCCGCCCGGCCGCACCGTGCCGGCCTGCGGCCGGCCCGGCACCGCCGGGCTGCGCCGTGGTGGTTGCCCACCGTCGCGGCGGGGAGTGGGGGCGGGCGGAGTCGTCGCGGGCTGAGCCCGCATCCCTTCTCCGCCGCGACGGCGAGCAACCAGGGTGGTCGTTTCCGGCGGTGCCTGGCGGCGGATCGCGCCGCACGGTGCCGGCCCGCGGCCGGCCCGGCACCGCCGGGCGGAGCCCGAATGGGTCAGAAGCCGTGGGTGGCTCCGCCGTCCACCGGGAGCATCAGGCCCGTCAGGTAGGACGCCGCCGGTGAGAGCAGGAACGCGGCCGTGCGGCCGAATTCCTCCGGGGTGCCGTAGCGGCGGAGGGGGATGCGGGATTCCTGGGCGGCGCGAGCCGCCTCCGCGTCGCCCGAGAGGGCGTCGAGCTCGCGCACCCGGTCCGTGTCGATCCGGGACGGCAGCAGGCCCACGACACGGATGCCGCGCGGAGCCAGCTCCAGGGAGAGGGACTTCGCGAAGCCGGCCAGGCCGGGGCGCAGGCCGTTCGAGATGGTCAGGCCCGGGACCGGCTCCTGGACCGAGCTCGAGAGGACGAAGCCGATGACGCCGCCCTCGGAGAGCTCCGCGGCCGCTGCACGGGCCATCCGCACCGCGCCGAGGAAGACGGATTCGAAGGCCGCCCGCCACTGCTCGTCGTCGATGTCGGCGGTCGAGCCGGCCGGCGGGCCGCCGACGCTGATGAGGACGCCGTCGAAGCGGCCGAAGCGCTCCCGCGCGGTGGCGACGAGCCGCCCGGCGGCAGCCGGATCCGCGTTGTCGGCGGCAAGCCCCACCGCGTTCGGGCCCAGCTCGGCCGCGGCCGCCGCGGCCGCCGAGCCGTCCCGCCCGGAGATCACCACGCGTGCCCCGTCCGCGACGAGCTCGCGCGCGGTGGCACGGCCCAGCCCGCGGCTCGCGCCGGTCAGTACGTACACCCTGTCCTGCAGTCCGAGATCCATGCCGCTCAGTCTGCCGTGACCGTCCCGGCGAAGAGCAGGGCGGTCCCCACCAGACCGATGTGGCTGAAGGCCTGCGGGTAGTTGCCCAGCTGGCGGCGGGCCGCCGGGTCGTACTCCTCGGCCAGCAGGCCGAGGTCGCTGCGCAGCTCCAGCAGCCGCTCGAAGAGCTCGCGCGCCTCGTCCCGGCGGCCCGTCAGGTGGAGCGCGTCGGCGAGCCAGAAGGAGCAGACGAGGAAGGTGCCCTCGCCGCCGGGCAGCCCGTCGACGGGCTCCCGCCCCTCCAGGGTGTAGCGGCGCACCAGCCCGCCGTCGGTCAGCTCGCGGCGGACCGCGTCGACCGTGCCGACGACGCGCGGGTCCCCGGGCGGCAGGAAGCCGACGCGGGGGATGAGCAGGGTGGCCGCGTCCAGCTCCCGCGAGCCGTAGTACTGGGTGAAGGTGTTGCGCCCGGGGTCGTAGCCCTTCTCGCAGACCTCCCGGTGCACCTCCTCCCGCATCCGCCGCCAGCCCTCCAGGTCGCCGTCGAGCCGGGGGTTCTCCTCCAGGGTGCGCACCGCCCGGTCGGCCGCGACCCAGGCCATCACCTTCGAGTACGTGAAGTGGCGGCGGGTGCCCCGCACCTCCCACAGGCCCTCGTCGGGCTCGCGCCAGTGGCGCCGGATGAACTCCACGAAGGTGCGCTGGATGCTCCACGCGTGCGGCTTGGCCGGCAGTCCGGCGCGCCGGGCGACGTGGAGGCTGTCCATGACCTCGCCGTAGACGTCGAGCTGGAGCTGCTCGACGGCGGCGTTGCCGACCCGGACCGGCGCCGAGCCCTCGTAGCCGGGCAGCCAGGGCAGCTCGTGCTCCGGCAGCCGCCGCTCGCCGCTCAGCCCGTACATGATCTGGAGGTCGGCGGCGGTGCCGGCGACCGCGCGCAGCAGCCAGTCGCGCCAGGCGGCGGCCTCGTCGTGGTAGCCGGCAGCGAGCAGACAGCCGAGCGTCATGGTGGAGTCGCGCAGCCAGCAGTAGCGGTAGTCCCAGTTGCGCACGCCGCCGATCTCCTCGGGCAGCGAGGTGGTGGCGGAGGCGACGATGCCGCCGGTCGGGGCGTAGGTGAGAGCCTTGAGCGTGATCAGCGAGCGGAGGACGGCCTCCCGGTAGGGGCCGTCGTAGGTGCACTGCCCGGCCCAGGCGTGCCAGTCCTCCAGGCTGTCGCGCAGCGAGTCGTGCGGGTCGACCGGCTCGGGGCGCGGCTCGTGGGAGGGGTGCCAGGTCAGGACGAACGCGACGCTCTCCCCGGCGCCGACCGTGAACTCCGAGCGCGTGCTGTAGTCCTCGCCGTAGGTGCGCACGGCCGGCAGGCTGCGCAGCCACACCGCGTCCGGGCCGGCGATCCCCACGCGGTGGCCGTCGCTGCGGCGCACCCAGGGGACGACGGAGCCGTAGTCGAAGCGCAGCCGCAGCACGCCGAGCATCTCGACGCTGCCGCTGACGCCCTCGACGATCCGCACGACGTCGGGGGCGCGGTCGCGCTGGGGCATGAAGTCGGTGACCTTGACGGTCCCGGAGCCGGTCTCCCAGACGGTCTCCAGGACGAGGGAGTCCCCCCGGTAGGCGCGCCGGGTGCAGTGCCCGGCACCGGCCGGGGCGAGGCGCCAGTGGCCGTTCTCCCGGTCGCCGAGGAGGGCGGCGAAGCAGGCGGGGGAGTCGAAACGGGGCAGGCAGAGCCAGTCGATGGAGCCGTCGCGGCCGACCAGGGCGGCGGTCTGGAGATCGCCGATGAGCGCGTAGTCCTCGATGAGCGGTGCCACGCGATGCGCCTTCCCGC